>DAOQRR010000025.1:0-6402 GCA_035355875.1 Minisyncoccota bacterium | reverse complement strand
TGATTGTAGTATTGGAAACCTCAGGGGGTGTTTTGCTGAGTTTGCTTACACAATAATATTCAAACCAGCCGCTTTTCTTTTTGGGCTTACTGGGAAGGCTCTTGATTTTACTTTAATGTATTCACTTGATGATAAGTCATATCGCTCTGTCTTTGTGGTTGAAGGTTGGGGAATCGTTCGAGATATTTGTAATTTATTCTTTATTTTTATCCTCCTCTATATTGCTTTTAAAGTTGTGCTTGGTCTCGGTAGTGGCAAGAGCGATCCAAAGAGTTTAATTATTAATGTTATTATCATTGGGCTTTTAATAAACTTCAGTCTTTTCGCCACTCGTCTAATTATTGATGCGTCTAATATTTTATCTCGAGTCTTTTATAACTCTGAAACAATTAGTTTTAAATCTAGCAGTGGGGCCGACGCAACCCTAGGTTCGGCTGGAGAGATTAAATTCTCTGAGGTTTTAGTTCAAAAAGTAAACCCTGTCAGTCTTTTAACCCAAAGTGGAAACATAGGGTATTTGGGAGAAAAAAGCGAAAACATGACAGAAGCCTTAACTGAAGCCGAAAGAGATCAAAACATTGGCTCAACTGTTTCTAGGGCGAAACAGGTGAGCAATGATATCCCCGTGGGGTTAGGAACTTTTGTTATAATTTGTTTTTTAACCGCAGCTATTTGTATTATTGGAATTGTCGTCTTCTTCAACCTAACTTTTGTTTTTATCGCCCGTGTGGTTATGTTGTGGCTAGCAATGATTTTATCTCCAATTGCCTTCTTTAGTCACACCACTCCAGAATTAGAGAATCTAAAATTCATAGGTTTTAAAAACTGGTTAAAAGAAACTGCCTCAATGGCTTTCGTGGCCCCTATCTTTTGTTTCTTTTTATATATAATTATCACCTTCCTAGATTCAGGTTTGGGTATAACTGATGCCTACCGAAGCCCAACTGGATTTGAGTTTGTCTTAAGAATTCTAATTCCGTTCTTGTTCTTGTCTGTGCTCTTAATGAAAGCTAAAGATATCGCTATTTCAATGTCTGGGCAAGCCGGCAAGTTTGTATCAGATATGGGAAATAAAATTGCCGGGACAACAATAGGGTTGGCCACAGGGGGTGCCGCTATGGCCATGAGAGGAACAGTTGGTGCAATGGGGGCTAGGATGGCAAGATCAGAAACCTTAACCAACATGGAAAAGAAGGGTGGTTTTAAAGGTCTTGTTGGGGGAACCCTTAGAAACGCAGGATTAAAAGTTGGACAGAAAAGTTTTGATTTCAGAAACACAACAATAGGAGAAAAAGCGGCAAGCGGACTGGGAATTTCAGGTTCTGTTAAAAAGACAATGGCTTCGGGCTCTAAGCCGGGAGTTGGTTTTCTTGGTAACCAAGAAGAGAAGGTTAGGAAAGTTGAAAAAAGACAAGCTGATCTTGATAAATTAAAACCAAAAACAGAAAATGAGAAAAAAAGAGAAGGGCTTGATAGACAACAAGCTGAACTTGAGGTTAAAATTTCTCCAGTACTAGAACAAGCGGAAAAAGAAAGAGATGAGGCAAAAGAAAAATATGCAGAAGAAAAAGAAAATAGAAACGAGGCCGATAAAAAACTCAAAGATGCAGAGAAGGAATTAGAAAAAGCCAAAGGAACCGCTAGTGAGGAAGCAGCTCAACAAAAAGTAAAAGAAGCCGAACAAGTAAAAGCCGAGGCAGATAAAAAACTAGCCGAAGCAGAAAAAGAATTAGAAACAGCTAAAAACAATGTCTCTGATATTAAAAACGGGGCAGGCGCAGAAATAAAGGATGGAAAAATTGAAATTAAATTAGAGGAAGGAAGCTATAATACTAGCAACAAAAATATATCACAAAAATTGGCTGAGGAGATAGGAAAAAGATATGAAAAAGCTGAAAATAGGAAGAACTCAACTTCAAGCGCTGTTGCTTCTATAGATAATTCTCTTAATAAGGCTATGGATGAAAAAAAGAGACTTAGTGACATTGATAAATTAAAGAAAGAAGACGACAAGGAGGTAGAAGACAAAGTACAAAAAGTAAAATCATCTTTTGCGACGACGATAGGAGAAGCAGAGGCTGAAAAGAAAAAGGCCGAGAGTGAGTTGGGTAGATTAAGACTCGCCCCCTCACTAGATGAAGCGGCAATAAAACAGGCACAAGATAAAGTTACACAACATGAAGATAAAATAAAGAAACTTAAAGACGAGGAAACCAAAACGGTGTTAAGCACAAGAATAGAAGCTGAAAAAGAAGTAGAGGAGAAACGGGGTAAGCTAACAGAAAAAATAAAACAATTGGAAGGTGAAATAAAATCTCTTGAGGATGCGAAGAAAGAGGCCGTCGCCAAGAATGATGAAGCAGAGAAAGAATTTGAAGTGGCAAGCGTAAATTTCGAAAGTGTACAAAATGCCAAAAAAGCAGCAGAAAAAAATGGAGGATATGGTAAATCTCTAAGCGAGATAAGAAAAGAATCTACATCATTGTCAGCAAAAATAAAACAGGAGCAGGACCAAGAAAAACTTGTAAGGGCAAAAAATTGGGAAGGTGGTACAAATAATCTCTTTGATTACCTCTCTCATGGGAGAGTAAGCGATGAACAAGCACAAGATCAAGCTAATAAATTATATCAATCAATTAACAAAAAATAAATGAAGCCAGAATTAAAAGAAGAAATAAATAAAATGATGTTAGGAATACCAGAAAGAAATCGTCTGGCTATTAGTTCTGTTGATTGGGGGAATATTACCAAAAAAATCGGAGAAAAATATTACCTTAACGAGGAAGAGGTAAACCTTTTAATAGTTGAGACAGCTCTCGTTTTATTGGGCCTTAAAAATTATGATTTATTCAAGCTAGCAATAGAAGACATGGGGCTTAGCCAAAACGATATTGGGGGAATTACAAAAGAAGCCGAAGAAAAGATCTTCAACCCAATCAGTAAAAAAATTATAACTTCAATAAAAAAAGAAGCCGAGCTAAATAATACCAACTGGGACAAAAGAGTTAATTTTATTTTATCAGGAGGTGATTATACTAATTTCATTAAATAATGTATAAAGACAATTTACAATTAGATATTCTGCAGGCTCGTGCAAACTTACCACAAAAGACAAAGAAAGCTATTGATGCTGCTAATTGGCGGGAGGCGATCAAGCGAATGGGTACAAAATATTCCCCCGAGCAACTAAAAATCCTAGAAAAGAAAACGGAATTACTATTGTGTGGCCTATTAAAAACAGGCGATTACCCTAAAGAGCTTGGATTAGAGATGAATATTTCTAAAGAAAAAACCATTTCTTTAATCACCGAAATGGACATTTTGGTTTTTCAAAAAATACAAAAGGAACTGGAGAAAGAAATTGATAAAACAGACCTCTCAATAACAAAAGACCCCATCTTTTCTGATCTCCCACAAAACATAGAGGAAGCTATATCTAAATCAAACTGGAAGGAAAAGACATACAACATTGCTGAAAAATACAAACTAACAATTGAGCAAATGGGTATTCTGGAAGATTTAACCATCAAGGTAATGAAAAATGAAATTAGGCCAGCTGATTATAAAAACAGATTACAAAATAAAATAAATATGCCAAACGAATCTTTGGTTAATTTAGTTGAAGACATAAATCAAGGCGTTCTAAAAGATATTATTGTTATAATTAAAGAACAAGAACAAAAGATCTTTCAAGAAGAAGAAAAGAAAAAGGAAGAGATCGTCCCTGTCCCGCCTTATAAAAAAGATCAGACCCCAAAGATGTGGCAAAAAAAGGAAGTGGAAACAAAAGAAGATATCCCTCTTCCCCCAAAAAGAAAAGGGGAAGAGCCCACTTCTGAGAATCAGAAATTTGAACCTGTAGAAAAAATTATAGACAAAACAGCAATTCCTTTACCCTTAGGTTTAAACAAGGGTCAAAACAAGGTTTTGGGTCTCAATGTAGAAAAAGAAGAGAAGAAGGAACTACTTAGCCCCAACAACACACCAAAAGAAACAATAATTACAGAAAAAACTGATTCTACTCCAAAAGGAGATTATCAAATAGATCCTTATAGAGAAAAGATATAATCATTATGCAATTTAGAGTGCCACAATTTATAGATATTGAAGATAAACTTTTTGGTCCATTGACCTTTAAGCAATTTATATATTTGGCTGGCGGAGCTGGTTTAGTTTTTGTTATTTATAAAACAATACCCCTCGTATTTGCCATCTTCTTAATGATACCCGTTGCTGGACTCGCAGCCGCTTTGGCTTTCTATAAACCAAACGGCAAACCTTTTATTTTTATGTTTCAATCTGCTGTTAAATATTTTACTACCAACAAGTTATACGTTTGGAAACAGAAAATTAAAAAAGCTAGTGACAAAAAAGAGGAAGAGGAGATTCCAGCCACCTCTTTTATTCCAACTTCTTCATCTGGTAACTTAAGAGACCTTTCTTGGAGTTTAGATATTCAAGATGATTCTCTCTTAAACAATGAGCAAGAGAAATAATTGTGTTATAATATCAATATAATTAAGGAGATTTTGATTTTTAAATAAACAATATATGGCTATCAATGCAAAAAGTTCACAAGATTTTGTCCCCATTAAAGAAGTTAGAAATGGGGTTATTGTACTTAAAGACGGAAGCTTGAGATCTATTCTTATCACTTCTTCTTTAAATTTATCTTTAAAATCTTACGATGAGCAGATTGCTGTTATTAGTGCTTTCCAAAGTTTTATTAATAGCTTAGATTTTCCAACTCAAATCTGTGTTCAGTCAAGAAGATTAGACATTAGGCCTTACTTGCTAACCTTAGAAAATAGAATAATGGAACAGGTAGAGCCTTTATTAAAAATTCAAACCAGAGAATATATTGAATTTATTAGATCTTTTACCGACGAAGTAAATATTATGACCAAAACTTTCTATATTGTTGTTCCGTATACTCCCACAACGATTAATTCTAATAATCAAATAATAGATACATTGCTTGGGGGAAAGGGATCTAAAAAACAAATTAAAGACACAAAAAAAGCTGTTGACCTTGCTTCTTTTGAGGAGAAGAGGTCTCAACTTGAACAAAGAATCGGAATTATTATGAGTGGTCTTAGTCGTATGGGTATTAGAGCCAAGGAATTAAAAACAGATCAGGTCGTAGAGCTTTTCTATAAAACATTTAACCCGGGTGATATTAGTCAGGGTATTAAATTACAATAATATATGGGACTTTTTTCTTCATTTTTTAAAAACGAAAAAGAGCAAGATAAAAAAGGCGAAGTCATGCCTATTTTACCGAGTGAAATATACAAGGCGGCCACCCTTGAGCTTCAAGACATAATCGCTCCATCAGCCCTAGAAATTACTCCTAAATCCTTAAACCTAGGAGATAAAATAGCCAGAACTTTCTTTGTTATTTCTTATCCAAGGTATTTAACTGATAATTGGTTTTCACCGATTGTTAATCTTGATAAGATTTACGACATATCAATTTTCATTCATCCAATAGAAACATCTCAAATACTTAGAACTTTCCAAAAGAAAGTGGCTGAGGTCCAAAGCCAAATAACGGTCAGGGAGGCAAAGGGGCTGGTTAGAGACCCAATGCTTGATACTGCTTACCATGACCTAGAAGAGCTTCGTGATAACCTAATGCAGGCTCAAGAAAAAATGTTTGATGTTGGCTTATATATTACTATTTATGCCGACAATGAAGCTGATTTATTTAAAACCGAAAATGAAATAAAATCAATTCTTGAATCTAAATTAATATACTTAAAGCCCTCTTTGTTCCAACAAGACGATGGTTTTAAAAGTTCTATTCCTCTTGGAACAGATTTATTAAAAGTTCACCAGAAACTTAACACCGAACCACTATCAAGTATCTTTCCTTTTGTCTCTTTTGACCTAACGGAAGATAAAGGAATTTTATACGGGGTCAATAGACACAACTCTAGTTTGGTTTTATTTGATCGTTATTCCTTACCAAACTTTAACTCAGTTACTTTTGCTACTTCTGGAGCAGGAAAATCTTACGCTACTAAATTAGAAATAATTAGGTCTTTAATGTTTGACACCGAAATAATTGTTATTGACCCTGAAAGAGAGTATGAATATTTAGCTGAAGCTGTCGGTGGTCGTTATTTCAATATCGCTCTTTCGTCTGATCACCACATTAATCCATTTGACCTACCAATTCCTGTTGGAGAGGAAACTCCGGCTGATGTTTTAAGATCTAATACCATCACACTAGTTGGTCTTTTCCGTATTATGCTTGGAGGTTTAACCCCAGAAGAAGATTCTTTAATAGATCGTGCTATTACCGAAACTTACGCCTTAAAAGACATTACAGCTGAGTCAGATTTCTCTAATATTGAACCGCCCCTTCTGTCAGATTTTGAAATTGTCTTGTCTGGG
>DAOQRR010000024.1:2262-6436 GCA_035355875.1 Minisyncoccota bacterium | reverse complement strand
GTAATTAAAGAAGTTGGCCCAGCTTCCTTCTCTATAAAAAGAGCCGAGATTTCTTTGATGCTTTGTTTTATTTTTTCGTTTCTAAGTTCTGACATTTTACTTAATGACTATTTGATAAGCCTCTAAAATATCACCAGCAGAGATATCTACGCTTGTCTCTATTTCAAGACCGCAATCAGAACCCTCATTTATTTCTTTAGCATTAATTTTATTACTCTGTAGACCAACAATTTTACCTTGACCGAGCTCATAGTCTCGACGAATTATATTAACTGAGTTTTTAAGACATATTTTTCCCTCAAAAACATTTCCGCCTATAACACATTTATTTTTAGTTGCGCTAAATGTTTTAAGGACTTTTAATTTTCCAACAATCTCTTTCGTTTCTTGTTTTGGTCTTCTTTCTTCCATTGTCTCTTTAAGCCAATCCATCAATTTATATATGATGTCAAAACTTTGAACTGTTACCCCTTGTGCCTCGTTTAGATCTCTAGCGCTTGAGTCCATTTTGACATTAAAACCAACAATAATAGAATCTTTGTCTGCTCCTGCCATCTTAATATCAAATTCATTTATATTACCAACTCCTTTTCTAATAATCTTGAAACCTATTTCTTCATTTTTTATTTTTTCTATTTCTTTTTCTATGGCTTCTATAGAACCCATAACATCGGTTTTAATTATGATCGGAATTAGAACTCCTTCTGTGCTAACTAGCTGGCTAGATAAAATATTTTCATCTGAGTTTAATTCAGAGGTTTCCTTTATAAAATTTTCAGCTTCCTTCTTTGTCAAAAAAGAATCAAAAGAATTACCGACTTCTGGCAATGAATCAAATCCAACCAGTTTAATTGGAGCTGAAAAAGAGGCTTCTTTTGTTGGCAAGCTTAGGCAGTTTTCAAATATTCTTGTGGTCACCATGCTCTTTCCACTAACGACAAACATTCCAGACCTTAATGTTCCATTCTTGATAACACAAGTTGCTCCAATACCTCTTTTGGGATCTTGTTCTGTTTCAATAATAATTCCAGAAGCGTTAACATTTCTATCTCCTTTAAGATTTTGCATGTCAGCAATTAAAATAATCATTTCTAAGAGATCATTAACCCCTTTTCCTTCTTTAGCGGAGATTGGGACAAAAGGAATATCCCCGCCCATCCCTTCTAGATAGATTCCTTTTTCGGCTAATTCATTTTTAGTTTTATCAATATTGGCATTTGGCCGGTCAATTTTATTAATAGCAACTATAAAAGGAGTTTTGTTTTCTAAAATAGCATTATGAGCTTCTATTGTTTGAGCCTTAACACCATCTTCAGCCGAAACGATTAAGATAGCAATATCTGCCACACTAGCTCCACGCTGTCTCATTTTAGAAAAAGCCTCATGCCCAGGAGTATCTAAAAAGGTAATTAACCTATCATTACCCTCATCATCTTTGGCAGAAACTTCATAAGCACTAATACACTGAGTAATACCTCCAGCTTCTTTATCAACGACGTTGGTTTTTCTAATATAATCAAGTAAGGTAGATTTACCATGATCAACATGACCCATAACAACGACAACAGGGGGACGTCTTTCTATTTTTTCTTGTGTATCTGACATAATATTTTTTATTTTAACTCTGGTACCTGCGACGATGGGACCCTATAATTATTTGATTGATTTTTTTAAAACGTTTTTTTCTTCTTTAGTTAATTCAAATTCTGATTGACCAGCTTTAATTGGTTTAGCGAACAAACTTGTTCTGTCTCTAGAGTAAAGACTAGATATAACCACCCCGTTACCCTCATCGTTTAAGAGTGACATTGCAAAACTTTGATTTCCTCCAACTTGGGGAAATGGATTGAAACGAACAGTTTCTATATTGCGGATTGATTGAGCTAACCTTTTGTCTATTGAAGTTATTTGTAACTCAGTTTTTTTTCTTTCCTCTTCTAGTTCTTTAGTCTTTTTAGTCAATTCAGCAATTAAACTCTCCATATTTTTAGCTTTGAATCCAGAGAATATTCTTTTTAGCCTGATTTCAATAATAAGAATCCAGCACAGAATTATGGCTATAAAAAAAGACAAAATATAAAATAGGATATTGATTGTCATAAAAAAATAAGAACTTTCCTTTTGTTTAAAGGAAGAAGGTTTTTAATAATAATTTATCAACTATAAGACCTAAAAGGATATAGTTTCTAGCTTGAAGTAGTATATACCAACAGGCCGTTTTTTACAAACCCCGAATGTGATATTATTTATAATATGAAAATGTTTTCAAAAAGAAAAATATACTTAGACTATGCTGGAGCTACGCCTCTAGACAAAGAAGTCTCTCAAAAAATATCTTCAATTAATAGGTCAATTTACAGTAACCCCAGTTCTATATTTGGAGAAGGTAAGAAAGCTAGAGATTTAATAGAAAAATCTAGGGGAGAGATAGCTGAAATTATTGGGGCTCACCCCGATGAAATAATTTTTACCGGGAGTGGAACAGAAAGTGATGCTTTAGCTATTTTGGGCACAATTAATTTTTTCAGAAGAGAAAATAAAAATATTATTCCCCATGTGATAACGACAAAGATTGAGCATCCAGCTGTTTTAGAGAATATTAAATGGCTTGAAAATAATGGTTTTGCTGAGGTCAGCTATTTATCAGTTGGACAAAATGGGGTTATAGACCCTAAAGAGATTAGAGATTATATAAAGCCTAATACGGTCTTGGTTTCTATAATGTATGCCAATAATGAAATAGGGACAATTGAACCGATAAAAGAGGTGGCTAAAGAAATTAGATATTTCAAAAAAAATAATTCTAAAAATAATATTTACCCCGTTTTCCATACTGATGCTTGTCAGGCTATGAACTATTTATTTACCAAAAATGTTGAAAAACTTGGCATAGACCTGATGACATTTAATGGTTCAAAGATATATGGGCCTAAGGGTGTTGGCGTTCTGTATAAAAAAAGAGGCATCAAACTAGAACCTTTGTACCTGGGGGGTGGTCAAGAGTTTGGTTTGAGGTCAGGGACTGAAAATACGGCTTTGATTGTTGGCCTTGCCGAAGCTTTAAGAAAGACAGAGCAAATTAAAGAGAAAGAGACAAATAGATTGATTGGTTTAAGAGATTATGCCATAGATAAAATTTTAAAATTAACAGAGGAATATTCATTTAAGATTATTTTAAACGGAGATAGAGAAAAGAGGTTGGCTAATAATATTAATGTGTCTATATTTGGAATAAGTAGCGAGTTGTTAGTTTTAGAATTAGGGGCTAAGGGTATATTTGTTTCAGAGAGAAGTGATTGTAAAAGTGGCCGAACAGGTTCCTCGCATGTTTTAGAATCTATTTATGGAAGACTAATTAGCAAAGATGAAAAAGTTGGGTCACTTCGTATAACGCTGGGCCGACAAACTAGAAAAAGAGATTTAGACAAGCTGATAAGGGTTTTAAATAACATCTTACGAAAGTATCAGCCCTGGATGCAATCTGATTAGACTTTTTAAGCTAAATATTATATATAATAAAATAACAGGAAAAGATTAAGGTCTTCATTTTAAGAGATAAATAAGATAGAATTAAATTTATGCCACCATTTAACAATTTTACAACTAAAGCCAAAGAAGCGATTAGACGATCTCACGAATTAGCCGTTGAGCGTGGACAAAATCACGTCAACGCCTTACATTTACTAACAGCCTTAATTACCCAAGAGGATTCTTTAGTCGTTTCTATTTTAGATAAGATGGAAGTGGATACTGTTTTATTAACAGATAATTTAATTGAAATGACTGATGGTCCAGAAAAAGTAGATACTCTATCTCCGTCATTTCAAATGTATTTAACCCAAGATTTAGCTCAAGCAATAGAACGGTCAGTTAAGATTGCAACTTCGCTAAAGGATGAATTTGTATCAACCGAACATCTATTCCTAGGACTCCTAGAAACCCCTGGTGAAGTTAGTCAATTTTTAAAAAGATTTAAGATAGAAAAAGAGAAAGTTATAGAAGTTTTGAAAATTTTAAGACAAAGTAATAAAACTGATTTAGGTTTATCAAAAAAACCAAAACTTTTAGCAAAATTTACTCGCAACTTAACGGCTTTAGCCAAAGAAGATAAATTGGATCCAGTTATAGGTAGAGACACAGAGATAATGAGAATGATGCAAATTCTTTCTCGTCG
>DAOQRR010000024.1:0-2162 GCA_035355875.1 Minisyncoccota bacterium | reverse complement strand
ACGACATTAAAAGAATATCAAAAACACATAGAGAAGGATCCGGCTTTGGCTAGAAGATTTCAACCAGTTTACATAGATGAACCAAGTGTAGAAGACGCCATTGCAATTTTGCGTGGTTTAAAAGAGAAATATGAACTTTTCCATGGAGTTAGGATTACAGATGATGCTATTATTTCTGCTGTTAATTTAAGCTCCAGATATATAACCAATAGATATTTACCCGACAAGGCAGTTGATTTAATAGATGAAGCTTGTTCATCTTTACGTTTGGCTTTAGAGAACAAACCAGAAATACTAGAAGATACAGATAGAAAGATAATGCGTTTTGAGGTTGAAAAGAAAGCCTTAGAAAAGGAAATTGAGAGGAATAAAAATAATGAAAATAATAAAACCCAAAAAGCTAGACTAAAAGATATAGAAAAAGAAATAGCCAATCTAAAAGAGAAAACCAAAGAGCTTGAATTAAAATGGAAAAATGAAAAAGAAACAGTCCTAGAGATAAGAGAGGCCAAAAAAGAATTAGAATCTTTAAGACTAGAGGCTGAAAACGCAGAGACAAGGGCTGACTTAGAAAAAGCAGCTGAGATTAGATATGGCAAGATCCCAGAATTACAGAAAAAATTAGAATCCAGATTATCTCGACTCAAAAAGTTACAAAGATCCAGAAGGATTTTGAAAGAAGATATTACTGAAGAAGATATTGCTACGGTTGTTTCTAGGTGGACAAATATTCCACTTGAAAAAATGCTTGAGGAAGAAATGGAAAAACTAACTCAGATGGAAAAAGCTTTACACAAGAGAGTTGTTGGTCAAAATGAAGCTATCAAAAAGATTTCGGATGTTGTCAGGAGAAGTCGGGCTGGTATCTCTGACCCCAACAAACCCATTGGTTCGTTTATATTCTTGGGTCCAACGGGAGTAGGGAAAACAGAATTAACAAAAGCTCTAGCTGAGTTTATGTTTAATGACGATAGAGCATTAATTAGAGTGGATATGAGCGAATTCTCTGAGAAGCATAGTGTCTCTAAGTTGATTGGTTCTCCTCCTGGATATGTTGGATATGATGAATCAGGTAATTTGACTGAAGCAGTTCGTCACCGACCATATTCTGTAGTTTTATTTGATGAGATAGAAAAAGCTCACCCAGAAGTTTTAAACATACTCTTACAAGTTTTAGACGATGGGCGGTTAACTGATGCTAAGGGGCGGGTTGTTAACTTTAAAAATACAATTATAATTTTAACTTCCAATCTTGGTTCTAACTTTATAGAGAAAATGGAATCAATTGGCTTTAGGTCTAATAAAGAAGAGCAAGAATACGAAGAAACTAAAGATAAAGTTTTAGATACTTTGCGTGACTTCTTTAGACCTGAGTTTTTGAACAGACTAGATGAAATTATTGTCTTTGATATTCTTTCTAGAGAAGTTATTAGGAATATAGTTGATATTAAAATTAAAGATATTAAAGAAAGAATACAGGGCAAGGGGATAAATCTTAGTCTTACAGAAGAATCTTTAAGTTATCTAGCCGAAGAGGGATACAATCCTCATTATGGGGCAAGGCCACTTTCTCGTTTAATCCAAGAAAAAATACTTAATCCAATTGCTATGATGATTATCTCTAAAACTGCTCAAAAGGGTGATACTCTTTATGTTTCTCTAAAATCAGGATCCCTGAAGATTGATAAAAAGAAAAAAACTTCAGTAAAATCTAAAAAAGAAAAAGCATTAAAAAAATAAAATTAAATTTTCGCGACCTCATAGAGTCTGATGACCAAAGAGAGCCAGAAGACCCGGCTCGCTGTTTTCTGTAGTCAGAAAACATTACTCCGCCTCACAAAAGCGAAAAAGACTGGAGCCCGTCCAGTCTTTTTAAGCTCACGCTTTTGTGCGCCGGGGAAGATTCGAACTTCCGAAGACCTAAGGTCAGCAGATTTACAGTCTGCCCTCGTTGACCACTTGAGTACCGACGCATTTACTTTTTTTGATTATACAGGATATCTTTTCATTTTTCAATCCCTAAATAATATGATAAAATAACCACGTATGTCACAACTTTATAATAATTCAATTTTTTGGGTAGATATAGATAAAATTAAGCCGAACCCTTTTCAGCCTCGCAGAGAGTTTGATGAAGACCGACTAAAAGATTTAGCTGATTC
>DAOQRR010000023.1:0-6720 GCA_035355875.1 Minisyncoccota bacterium | reverse complement strand
TGTTGACGAGATTGTTATACCACCTACCGACACTTGCACCATCTATGATTTTAGTGCCGACAAAACCTCTATTCAAAAAGGAGATTCTGTTACTATTAGCTGGAGTACTAGTGGTTGTAGTTTAATAAATATTCCTGGTGTTGGTTATGGGTTATCTGCCTCAGGAGCAAAAACCATTAGCCCAACTTCCACTAAAACATATAAACTAAGTGCTTATTCTTTATCATCTTTCTCTGTTCAAACTAAAACTCTAGAAATTAGTGTTTTAGACAAGCCGGTGGAAGATCTAATTTGTTCCATTTCAAGCTTCACGGCTAGTCAATATTCTGTTAATCAAGGCAATTCATCTTATTTATCTTGGTCAACAGATAATTGTGTCAATGCAAACATTTCAAATATTGGTAGTGTTTCCACTTATGGCTCAAGAGCTGTTTACCCATCATCTGACACCACATATACCCTAACGGCTTATGGGGCAAATGGTAATTATGTCACTAAGGACCTTAGGATTTATGTCAATGAGAATAATCAGTTTTGTCGTGTTGAGATTAGTGCTAGCGATACTAGAATTGATGAAGGTGATTACACCATCTTAGAGTGGGAAGCCGAAGGTTGTCAAAAAGTAAAGATAAGCGATATCGGTTATGTTTCAGATTATGGGACCAGAAAAGTTTATCCTGACGAAGATATTACATACAAACTAACCGCTTATGATTATAATAACAATGTTTTAACTGACTCAGTTAGAATATATGTTGAAGAAGAAGACGATGATGATGACTACTGCCAGATAGACAGCTTTACTCTTTCTAACCCATCAATTAACTACGGAGAATCAACAACACTAAGATGGAGAACTAGTGATTGCGAAGATGTTTATATTTCCGGAATTGGTTATGTTGACGACGATGGAAGTGAGGTTGTTTATCCTTACACCACTACCACCTACACCTTAAGAGCTGAGGGGTCAGAAAGGTCAAGATCTAAGAGTGTTAGAGTTAATGTTGGCTCATATCAAAACCCAGTTACCCCAGTTCCCGCTTACAACGCTGAGGTTGTTACAACGGTTGCCACAAACATAACAGAGAATTCTGCTTACTTAAACGGTTTAATTTCAAGCTCCAGTTTTAGCTCAAATAATGTTTACTTTGAGTATGGACAAACCGTTAATCTTGGATCTAGAACTCCAGCAAAAGTTACAACTTACAATACAAACTTTAATTATTATCTAACCGGACTAAGAGCTAATACTATTTATTACTTTAGAGCCGTGGCAGAGGGTAGAGATGGAAATGTTTACAGAGGGGCTATCCAGATATTTAAAACAGCTGGTACAACATATGTTGCAAAACCAGCTACCAGCACTACCAAAACAACAGTCGTCACTCAAGGAAAAACTGTTTATGGTCAAGCCTCACCAATTGTCTTAGAAATTGGTAATAAGTATCAAACCTTTAATGTTGGTGATGAAATAGAATATTTTGTTTATTACAAGAACATTAGCGATTCCGTTTTGTCTTACCCAATGATTCAGGTTTATATTCCGGAGGGCATAGAAGTTAGAAATATATCTAATGGAACTTACTCTGAAAGAGATCGCATCTTGTCTATCCCTATTCCAAACTTAAGACCAAGTGAAGAAGGAATTGTTTATATTAGAGCTGATGTTGATTCGCTTGATAACGAATTATCTCAAATAGTTACAACCGCTGTCTTGGTTTACACTAACCCTAACGGAGCTCAAGAAAACGCCATGGCCTATGTCTTAAACACTCCTGGTAATCTTGGTAATATGCTTGGCGCCTCAGCTTTCCTCGGAGGATTTGGAAACTTTGGCTTAATTGGATGGTTGTTGATTATATTGTTAATTCTTCTAATTGTCTTAATAGTCCGCTCTATTTACCACAAGAAAGATAAAGAAGAAGTCAAAACCACAACGACCTCCACTGTAGAAAAAATTAACTAAAAAACAAAAAGCCCTTCGGGGCTTTTTGTTTTGTCTGTGCTAAAATATAAAAATGAAAATAAATTTTAAACAGACTGATTTACCTGATCTGGCTAAAAAAATTATCAATAAATTAGCAAGACAAAAAAGCAATGGAGCCATTGTTTTAGCTTTAACAGGTGATCTAGGAACGGGCAAGACAACTCTAACTAAAGAAATAGCTAAACAATTAGGAATAAAAAAGAATATTATTTCTCCGACTTTTGTTATTATGAAGTTTTATTCTTTACCCAAGGATCAGAAAATATTACCTAGCTTAAAAAAATTAGTTCACCTAGATGCCTACCGGCTAGAAGATGAAAATGATTTATTAAAAATAGGCTGGAAAGAAATTATAACTGAACCCAACTTGGTGATTGTTGAATGGCCAGAAATAGTTAAAAAAGAAATACCCAAAAACGCCCTTTTGATTAAGTTAAGCCACATAGACGAAAAGACCAGACAGGCTTGTTTCTAGTCTCATTTTACGATAAATAATAATTGTTTTAGCATGCTATAATATAAAATATGGCTAATAAAAGCACAGCCAAACAAAGAGTAGTCTTGCTTGATTCTCACGCTATTATTCATCGTGCCTATCATGCCTTGCCAGATTTTATGAACTCTGAAGGTCAACCGACAGGGGCTATTTACGGATTAGCCACAATGCTTTTTAAGATAATAACTGAGCTCAAACCAGATTTTATTATTGCTTGTTTTGATTTACCAAAAAAAACATTTCGCCACGAAGCCTATGAGGGTTATAAAGCTGGACGAGCCAAAGCGGATGAGGAGCTAGTTTTACAGCTGATAAAATCTCGTGATTTTTTTGAGGCCCTATCTATTCCAATTTACGAGAAAGAGGGTTTTGAGGCAGACGACTTATTGGGCACAATAGTTAAAAAGCTTAAGAACAAAAAAGACACAGAAACAATTATTGCCTCTGGTGATATGGACACACTGCAATTAGTAGAAGGTGATTCTGTCTTGGTCTATACTCTTAAAAAGGGTATTAGTGATACTATTTTATATAATCAACAAAAAGTCTTTGACCGCTTCAATTTTCTTCCAGAGAATCTACCAGACTATAAAGGTCTTAACGGAGACCCGTCTGATAACATTATTGGTATTAAGGGTATTGGCGACAAGACAGCCACCACTCTTATCTCAAAATTTGGCACGATTGAAAAGATATATAAATCACTTAAAAAGGGTGACAGTGAATTAAAATCTCTTGGTTTAACGGACCGAATTGTTAATTTAATTAAAGAAGGGGAGGAAGAAGCTTTGTTTTCAAAAACACTAGCTACCATTAGGACAGATGCTCCTATAGATTTTTCTTTACCCAAGAAAAAATGGAAAGATATGGTTGATAAAGACAAAGTAGCAGAATTTTTTAGACAAATGGAGTTTCGCAGCTTACAAGGGAGATTTTTAAAAATACTAGATGCTAAAGAGGAAATTCAAAGTGTTAATGAGGAAACAAAAGAGCCAAAAGATAAAATAGAAAAAGCCAAAATTGCCTACTGGTTATTAAATTCAGAAAGAACCAATAGCGACATAGAAGAGATTAAGTTTTACAAGGGTAGTAAAACATTAGATGAAGCAATTTCTAAAATGGAAGAAGACATAGAAAAAGAAAATATGTCCTATGTTTACAAAGAAATTGAATTACCAATAGTTTCCATAATTAAACAGATGGAAGAAAATGGTATTTTAATTGATGTGGAACACTTAAAAAAAATATCTAAAGAATACCACCAAGAACTTTCAATCATAGAAAAAAATATATACAAAATAGCTGGCCAAGAGTTTAATATAAACTCTCCAAAACAATTAGCAGAAATCTTATTTGATAAATTAAACATTCCGACTAAGGGAATTAAAAAAAGTGCTGGCGGGTCTATTTCTACTAGAGAAAGCGAGTTAGAAAAAATAAAGGAAGATCACCCAATTGCCAAAGAAATTCTAAAACATAGAGAATTGCAGAAATTACTCTCTACTTATATAGACACATTGCCTTCTTTTATCTCTGGGGATGGGCGCTTACGAGCCAGCTTTATTCAAACGGGGACAACGACGGGGCGTTTTGCTTCTAATAATCCTAATTTACAAAATATTCCAACTCGGACTGAAAAAGGCAATAGTATTAGAAATGCTTTTATTGCTAAACCCGGACATCTATTAGTTTCTTTTGATTACTCCCAAATAGAACTTAGGGTGGCTGCTTTGTTGTCACAAGACCCTTATTTTATAAGGTCTTTTAAGCAAGGGAAAGATATTCACACGGCTGTAGCTATGAAAGTTTTTAATGTTAACGAAGAAAATGTTACAGCTGAAATGAGAAGGCGGGCCAAGATTATTAATTTTGGTATTTTATATGGTATGGGGGTTAATGCTCTAAGAGAAAATCTGGGGACTGACCGTAAAGAAGCCCAAATTTTTTACGATAATTATTTTAAACAATTTCCAACCATCAGAGATTATTTAGATTCTATAAAAGATTTTGCTAAACAAAATGGATATACAATAACTCTTTTTGGTCGTAAAAGATATTTTCCGGCTATTAAATCGCCTGTTCCTTTTATAAGAGCAATGGCCGAGAGAATGGCCACCAATGCTCCTATCCAAGGAACTGCCACCGCTGACATAATTAAGATTGGTATGAAAAAGGCTGATTATGCCCTAAAAGATAAAAAATTAGACAGTCAAGCTAAGCTTTTGCTTCAAGTTCACGATGAATTAATTTATGAAGTTAAAAAAGACAAATTAGAAGAAGTCATTGATATAGTAAAAAATAGTATGGAAGATATTATTCCAAGTAAATTTTTAGAAGGATTAGACCCTGTTCCACTAAGGGTTTCTGTCGCTTACGGTCAGTCGTGGGGTGTTTTAAAATAGGTCGTTTGTTAAAAATTTTTAATGGTGATACGATAATAAAATGGAAAATGGAATTAAAAAAGAAGAACAAGTAACAACAAGAGATGGGCGGATTCACTCTGTCTTAAGTTATGCTTATTTTGTTTTTTTATTAGCTGTAATTCTTGGTTTAATTTTTGATTTATTGATAGAGGTTAATTTAGGCTGGTCAGATATTCATAATATTATAGGGTTTTTAGCTCTTATCGCTGGGCCTGCGCTTGTTTACTGGGCACAAATATCATCTCGTCGCACCGCTAAATTAAAAGAAAAGGGAGTAAGTGTTGATATTTTTAAGCAAGGGCCATATCGTTTTCTGAGAAATCCTTCTTATCTGGGTGTTTTTATAATGTCGCTCGGCTTAGCCCTTCTCCTAAGTTCTTTTTTCTCTATTGTCTTTAGTATCTTAGCTTATTTAATTATTAGAATTGTTTTTGTTAAAAAAGAAGAGTTGTTGCTCAGTCATAAATACGGAGAGTCTTATAACAAATACAAAAAAGAAAATAAAGATATTATATGATTTATTTAGTAGAAGGGAATGATAATAAAAAGAAAAATTCTTTTCTAAAAACTATTTATGAAAAAGAAAAGCCGATTATTATTTCCAAAGAGGAAGCCTCTCGGGAATTAATTTTAAGTTATGCTGAATCTAGAAGTTTGTTTGGGGACAAAAAGATTTTTTTAATGGAAGATTTTATCAAAGAAGGGGTGGTCTCTTTTTCTAAGGAGGAACTAAGTATTTTAGAAAAAGTTGATAACATTTTTGTCTTTTTAGAAGATAAAATTAAGGTTGCTGATCTTAAGATTTATAAAAATTTTTCTCAAATAAATACTTTTAACCTAAAAACAACAGCAAAACCTTTTAAAATAAATGTTTTTGATATTGCAGAGTTGTTTGCTAGAAAAAATAAAATTGGTGCCTGGATTAACTACAGGAAAGCTATAGATTTAGGGATTGAGCCAGAAGAAATATCGGGTATTTTGCTTTGGAAAATTAGGACAATGGCCATGAACAGAAATAGTCTTTTTACCAAAGAAGAACTATCTAATTATTTTAACCAAATAACAGACATTTATCACTTAGCCCACCTCGGCAAAATTGATATGGCTTTGGGCTTAGAACATTTTATCTTGTCTTCTTTGTCTAAGTAAAACAAAAAAGAAAAGGCTTAGGAGTCAGCTCTCAAATTTTTGAGAAATGGCTCCTAAGCCTTTTGGCTTTTATAAAAACGACCGCTTATATTATTTATAAGCAATGAAATGTACTAATTATTTTTATAATATATCCTTTTTTATTTTGTAACCCTTTCTCTTTGGGCGAAAGTAAAAGGAATTTATAAATGATCTAACTTGCTTTCATTATACACCAAGAAAACATAATCAACAATTTTACTTGTGGATAACCCATCATTGTCTTGATTTTATTGGCCAAATGTGATATTTTATATGAGTTATTTAGAAAATTGTTTTATTTTGCTTATTTCCGCTCGTAGCTCAGTCGGTAGAGCAGCTCCCTTTTAAGGAGATGGTCGAGGGTTCGATTCCCCCCGAGCGGACACGATAAAAACACTCTTTAAAAAGAGTGTTTTTATCGTGTCCGCTCGAGCGAGCAAACTGCTTTGCTCGCGTGGGGGAATCGAAAGGCTTTTCCGTACGAGCGAAGCGAGGTGGAAAAGCACCCGCGACCGTAGGGCGAGATTCCCCCCGAGCAAACTGTCCGCCCGGATGAACCCGTTCGGACGGGCCCGCCCGGATGAACCCATTCGGATGGGCTTTGCTCGCGTGGGGGAATCGAAAGGCGGAGGCTTAATTTCGCC
>DAOQRR010000022.1:0-7275 GCA_035355875.1 Minisyncoccota bacterium | reverse complement strand
GTTCACTTGTAATGAACAATAGTGGGTTCAATTCCTACATTAGGCTCAAACAATACTAAAGGCTTATGTCCTTTTTGTAATCAAGAGAGTAATTTTTATAATGAGAGTTGGAGATTAAAAAACTAAACTATGTCAGAAAAGGTAGGAGCAAAAACTAAACTTACCGATGAACTGTTTAAAGAAATTAAGCGGTCTATTTTAGATGGAAACGACTTAAAAGAAACAGCTAAGATTTGCGAAATAAATGAAGGCACATTTTATGTCTGGCATAGCAATAATTATTTAAATCTAGCTGATAAAATAGATGGTTGGAAAAGAGATAGGAAGTTAATGTTAGCTGACATTACATCAGACATTATACAGACATTACCAGTCTTTGATGATAATGGTAAGCTGGATAAAGAACTTCTAAAAATTAAACAAAAAGAAGCAGAGTTTATAAGAGAAACACTAGGCAAGCAACACTATTCTAAGAGAAGCGAACTAACAGGCAAAGATGGTGAAGCAATTATAGTTAATCAAGAAGATAAATCAAAAACAGATAATATAATCAACGAGTATCTAAATGCCAAACAAGATACAGGAGATATTAAACAGTGATGACAAGGGGGCAATCAAGGCGTTGTTCTCTTTTGATATTTCAGACAGCAATGAGTCCGTAGAGTTTAAGTTTAATCTATGGGCGAGATACTTCTTCAGCAAGTATTTCACCAGTAAAGACGCACAGTTTCATAAGACAATAGACAGGAATAACATCAGAGCTTATCGGGGGCAAATTAGGTCTTACACCAATATAACTTTTAGAGGAGGGGCTAAATCTGCCAGAACTAAACTATTTATTGGTTTTGCCCTTGCCAACGACCTAGACCATTTTAGGAAGTATATAAAAGTTTTATCATCGGACTTTACTAATTCAGCACAGGTTGTAACCGACCTATATAATATACTTATTGACCCGAAAATTATTAGATTATATCCCGAAATTTTTGAAAAAACTAATAAAAAAAGAGAAGAAAGAATGAGTTCTTTTACAACTTCTACTGGAATAAAAGTATTAGCTGATACAGTTGGCACTGAACAACGGGGCTCAATTCAAGAAAATGCTAGACCTGACTTAATCTGGTTTGAGGATATTGAAAGCCGTAAAACATTAAGAAGTGCCGTCATAACCAAAGCTATCTGGGATAATATGGAAGAAGCTAGAACTGGTTTATCCATAAATGGCTCTTATATCGTTACTTGTAATTATATCTCCGAATTAGGAAATGTTCATCGCCTAGTTGAAAAATCTTCTGACCAAAATATAGTTGATATTATCCCCATTATTGACGAAAAAGGTGTTATAGCTTGGGCTGACAGATACACTCGAGAAGATATTGAGCAGATGAAAAAAGACGATGACGATTTTGAGGGGGAAAGGATGTGCAGACCTAGTGCAAGTAAAGATGTTATTTTTGACAGAGAAGCACTTGAAAAACAAAAAGTCAAAGAACCAATTAAAGAAATAGCGGGATTTAAGATTTTTTATGAATATAACCCTAGTCATAGATATGCTAGTGGACACGATGTTTCTGGTGGGGTAGGATTAGATAGTTCAACTTCTGTATTTATTGATTTTGATACTATTCCAGCTAGGGTAGTTGCTACTTTTGCCAATAATAATGTTAAACCAGATGTTTTTGCTGATGAGATTAAAAGAGAAGGAGAGTATTTTGGTGAACCATTGTGCGCTATTGAAAAAAATAATCACGGCTATGCTACTATTGCCCGTGCAAAACAATTAGGAGTTAAATTGTTCAAAACCCCCAAGACTGACACTAGGATAGACCAGACCGCTCAACCAACCGAATATGGTTGGAATACTAATGCCGCCACAAAACCAAAAATGATATTTGCCCTAGTAAAGGCTTGTAACGATGGCTTGTTGGAATTATCAGATTATAGTATAATAAAAGAGTGTATGAGTTACACCAGAAACGATGTAATAGACAACGAACCAGACCCAAGATTAAGCACCAGACACTTTGACTTATTGATGGCAACAGCAATAGCTTGGCAGATGAAAGACTATGCCGAAGTTAAAAAAATAAATTATTATATTCCCGAAGAAGAAAAACTATTATATCCTGAAATAGGATGTTAAAAAATATGATAAATAAACAAGTCGCTGATAAAATAGCAGCCCAAGCTCTAAACGAAATACAAGCTGCCAGAATATACAAACAAGGTAAAATTTCTCATTGGCACGCTAATGAGGATATGTATTATGGAAAAAAGATAGCCCCAGTTGAGTCTAGGTCTAATGTAGCTTTATCTAGGATGCAGGAGTTTATTCACACTTTAATGTCAAAAATAGACACTCCCTTAATTTTTAAGTTTATAAAAAGAAAAGAAAGTCAGTTAAAGAGGGTAGAAATGCTAAATGCTTTACGACAGGTTGACTCATTAAGGGACGATTGGGACATTAAAGATTTAGCTGGCAAAAAGCAAGCTATTATATACGGGCGGGCTATTTATTTTTATTCTGCCTCTTCCGATAAGGGAACATATCAATCCAACCTAGAAAATTGTGATGTATATGACTTTTTAATTGACCCATTGTGTGGTGGTCTAGATATTGAAAAAGCTCTTAATCTCGGGAGATATAATATCCTAAAAACAGCCAGAGAACTAAAAGCCGGAGTCAAGGAAGGATTATATTATAAAACGGCAGTGAGTAATCTTCTCTTATCGGGTGGAAATGTTAATGATACCGCCCCAGAAGATACTAATAAAACATCAAGAAGTTACGGGCAAAATACAATCGGACAGAAACAAACTATTCAACCTAATGTATATAAGTTTTGGGAGTGGTTCACCACTTATGAAGGTGAAAGATATTATTTATTGATGACCGATAGTGGGGATGTAATTCGCTGCGAAAAGCTATCTGACATATTTGCTAGTAATATGTATCCAGTGTGGACTTGGGCGGCTTTTCCTGATTTAACAGAGTTTTGGACTCCGAGTTATTGTGATTATGTCCGAGAGATATTTATGGCTCAAGATGTAAGCATCAATCAAATGCTAGACAATGCCGAAGCCATAAATAAACCGATGAAAGCTGTTAATGTTGAAGCAATCGCTGATATGGCAACATTGAAATATAGGCGTGATGGTTATATTTATTTCAAGGGAGATTTTGATATAAATAAAACAATTCAGACCCTAGCTGTTCCCAGCATTAACACCCCTATTCAGGTATTTAATATCCTTGAAAGTATTCAGCAAAGAGTTTCTGGTGTTACTGACGGCTCAAAAGGTATGAGTGATGAAAGTGGTAAGGTTGGTATTTATGAGGGTAATCAGGCTGCTGCTGCCGATAGGTTCAACTTACTTAACAAATCTTATTCTTTTGGCTATAAAAGATTTGCTAAATTATATGAGTGGGGCGTCAGAGAGCACTTGAATAAGAAAATGGCAGTAGATATGATTGGTCCTAATGGGGTAGAAGTCGTAGAGGTAACTAAACGAGACATCTTCCGCAGTAAAAAAGATAATGAGTTTGGTGTGCTAGTTCAGACTTCTGATGCCGAGAATATGACCTCAATTCAAGACCAAAAAGCTAAATTATCATTTTTATCTATGCAAGCTATCAATCAACAATGTAATCCTAAAAAAGTTTTTGAAATGCAGGCTAAAATAGTTGGCTTTAACGAGGACGAAATTAAAGACTTATTAGATAAAACAGATTATGGCAATAGTGAGTTGATGAGTGAAGCAGAGAGAGATATAGAGCGAATACTTGACGGAGAAACTATTAAGCCCAATAGGATTGCCAATAATGCCTATAAGCAAAGAGTGGTTGATTATATTAACGACCACGAAGAAGATATTTCTACGGAGCAGTTTAGGGCATTAACACAATATGTTATGAGTTTAACGCCAATTATAATGAAAAATGAAGCTAGGGCATTAAATAATTTTATTATTAACCAAACGGACAACCAAACAACGGCAAATGTTCCTACTAGTAATACCAATGGTGAATTAACTGCCGAAGCTGGTCAGCCGTTACAACAACCTTATGAACTATAAGTATCAAATTATTAAAGAAGCTACCGATAATCAAAAGTCGCAAATTAGAAAGAGCGGTGTTACTATTGATTTTACTATGGAACAGGTAGCCGAACATTATAACAACTTAAAAAAGGTTCAAAAAGAGTTAAAGTCCAAATTATCTTACGAAAAAGCCAAATTATCTAATATAGTTGAACACAATCCTATTGTTAATAAAATTACTGACGAAAAAGAGAAATTAGCTATATTTATGGCAGTGGAAGCCGAAACTTTAATTAAAAAAATTCAAAAAGATTTAGAGGAATATACCCAAGCCATTAAAGAATACGATGACGAATTGTTTGAAATTGAAAAACAAACTGGTATTGCCCTAAAAGAAAAAAAATAAATATGTTAAACATTGATGAAAAAGAAATAAAAGAGGACATTAAAAAGTATGCTAGTATAGACGCCCTATCTGACTCTGATGGTGGTAAGATTTTGAAAGAAACCTTACTTAATGACATTTCTTCTGCTATTGATGTTTTATTATCAAGCTACAAAAGTGCCAGTCATATTGAGTTAATTACTACTATTGCTAGACTGGAAGCCAAGTTAAATCTGTATCGGGTAATAGATAGAGCCAAAAAGAATAAAGAATTAGCGGTTGAAGCCCTAAAAGAAAAACAGCAAGGTTTATAGCTAGGGAGGGCTTTAACTAGCTCTCAAAGCTGTAAATGTTACAGTTAACCTTCTGGGAGGAGGAATAAAACCCCGACGGGTCTAGTCGTTAAATAGATTAAACTATGGAAGAAAAAACCATTAGTGCTCCTGCGGAGGAGTTAAAAACACCGTTAGAAACCGAAGTTAAAACACCAGAGGAAAATAATAACAATGGTGAAGAAACTATCGGTGCAGCTTTGGGAACTGAAACTGTTCAGGAGAAATCAGTTCCTCTTTCAACCTACCTAGCAATGAAGCGTGAAAACAAAGAATTGACTAGGCAAATGAAAGAATTACAAAAATCTATTGAGGCTGGTTCTAGTGAACGAGAAGTCTCAGCAGATTTAAGGGAAATTGCTCAAAGGCACGATGTAGATGAATCTTTTTTAGAGGATTTTGCTAATGCCGTTAGGGCAAAGACCAAAAAAGAGGTTGAAGACGAAGTTTTATCGGCAATACAACCTATTCAGGAAGCTGAAAATGCCAAAAAGATTGATGAAGCTTTTAATGTCCATTTTGAAAAGGCAATGGAAGCTATGCCTGAATATAAGGATATTGTCAATAAAGATGTCATTAAATCTCTCTCTCTAGACCCTCGTAATGCTCACAAAACATTTACGAAGATTATAGAGGAAGCTTACGGACACCTCGCAACAGGAAAAAAGACTCTTGAAACCTCAACTCCTGGGGGAAGTAAAGACGAAATTACTGAGATTGATTATTCTAAGATAAACAACCCTGATTATTTCAAGGAAGTTATGTCTAATCCAGTTCTTAGGAAAAAGTATAACGAAAATCTACAGAATAGAATTGGTCTCTAGTAACAACTAATTGCGGGGCTTTATTCACTTAATTTAATTTAATTTTATGAGTCTAAACGATTTCAAGCCCCAGTTTGACAACGCTTATGAAGAGGTCTTCCAGAAGGTGTTGGTCGGCAAAAAAATTGCTAATCTACGCTTTGAGCCCGTGCTAAAATATGGGGAAAGTGTTGAGCGGGTTGCTTACGACATTTCTGGTGTGCGTGTTCGCTCCGTTACTCGTGGCAATGCTTCAACTATTGATAGTATTACCGATACTAGTGAACTGCTTGTCATTAACCTAGAAAAGGAAGCCGTATTCCACATTTCTGATGGTGAAGTGAAACAAGCCGGTCCATTAAATCCGGGTGAAGTTATTGGTGGTCAAATTGCCATTAAGGTTGCCGCTGACCTAGATGCTCGTATTTTATACGAAACCAAGAATGCCTACCAAACCTTTGATACTGGTGATTTAACAACCCTAGCTTCTACTGGAGTTCCTATTACCCTAAGCTCTACTACTGTGCCGCAAATGGTAACCAGAATGCCAGCCAAATTAAGAAAAGGCACTCATCAAACCTTGTCTAATATGTGTATGGTCGTTGATTCCTATGCCCTATCTGATATGGAACAATTCTTATTAACCAAAGAGTTTAACATTGTTGAGTCGGTATGGAAAAATGGTTATGCTGGAAGCATTTCTCAAGCTGAAGTCTATGTCAGTGAAAACTTGACTGGTGAAGTTACTTTAGGTTTGGCTACAAACCCAACCAACGGTGATACTTTGACTATCAATGGTGTTACTATCACTTTCGTTAGCTCAATTGGCACAACTGCTGGTAATGTTTTAATCGGTGCTAACGCAGATGCAACTCGTGCTAGCTTAGCTGGTTTAATCAACAACCCTGGCACTACTTCTGCTACCCAAGTTGCTTTAAGCACTGCGAACCAAAACTTATTTACCGATGAATATCGCTTTATTGCTACTAATGATGATACTGCTAATACTCTAAATATAGTTGGTATTGGTTCTGGTCGCATCACTGTTGCTAAAAGTTTAACTGCTTCTGGTGATGGCTGGACAACTCCTTATGTTCACGCTTATTATGGCAAGAAAGGTGGTATTGATGTTGTGGTTCAAGATATGAAAGAGGTTGATATGCGTCCTACTGCTGACCGCCGTGGAACTAATGTCTTTACTAGCTACTTGGCTGGTATTAAGACCTTTGCCGATGGTGCTAAAAAGTTCCTTGACTTAAAGATTGCTGCTTAAGTAATAGGTTTAATAGGGGAGGGAAACCTCCCCTGATAACCATAAATATAAACCTATGAAAACAGATAAAGATTTAGTTGGTATCTTAATCCAAGATACTAACTCGGAAGGATTAATCACTCAGTGTCAATCTGCTGGTAGTTTCTTAACAACTGCTTCTAAGTTTGCTCCTGGTTGCTTAATGACAGACTCTACAACTGGTGTTCTTTATCGTAACTCTGGAACGACTGCTGCTCCTGTTTGGGGTGCCATTGAGAACAGTATTGTTAAGTCTTATGTCCCGACTGCTGATGGAACTGGAACTGGTGCTATTACCCCAGGAACTCAGATTGCCACTGTGACTTCAGCTAACGCTAATCACTGGGTGACATTACCTGCTCCTGTTGTTGGAACTTTAATCACTTTAGTTTCAACCAATACGACTGGTTATGAAATCAGAAC
>DAOQRR010000021.1:0-7546 GCA_035355875.1 Minisyncoccota bacterium | reverse complement strand
ACCCAATAAAAATGGGGGTCTAAAAAATGAAATTGCCCCAGGTGAAGACTTAGAACAAAAGCTGGTAGTAGATACCACTAAGAAAAAAGAAAGCGTTGTGGGGCAAAAAACACCCCAAATTCTACCCAAAACCAAAGAGGCAGAAGTATTGACAAATAAACCAAATAAATAATAATAATTATTATAAACACCAACAAAAATAGAGCCCCCAAGGCTCTGTTTTTTTATTTATAATTTAAGTCTGCCAATATTTTTCGGCAAACTTCTAATCTCTCCTGTTCTGGCATTTTTCGGAAGTCCTTGTCCCCCAGATAGTCCCTCAGGGACAATAAATTTATTTGTGTCTTTTTCTTTCCCATATAATTCATTATATATTATTTTTAAGTCTTTATCAATAGGCTTACTCTTAACAAATTCTTCCGCGCTTTTATACTTTTTAGCTTCTTGGATTAAGGGCTCAATTTCGCTTGATTTTGGTTTTTTTGTCTGGACGGGCAAAACCATTTTTGGTTGTTGGTTTATAAATATATTCCTCCCCCAAGGGTTCAGTAATATCATCTAAAATATCTTTAGCTTTAACCCTTTTTTCTAATACAATACCATCTCCGGCATAATCTTTAGCTAATTGTTTGTTGGTTGTTATAAAATCACCGGCAACTATTTCTTTTTGATTTTTAGGGGCCCCCCTATAAATAGTTATAAGTTCATCTGGTTTTTTATTAGCTGTTTTATCAAGTGTTGTTATGTTTTCACCTAATTCAGCAATAGCTCTTTGATTTGGGGTATATTCTGTAAAAATCTTGCCAGTTGGATTGACCGAATTTATTGGTTCTATTTTATTAATTTTGGGTGTATTTGCTTTTTTTATTGTTTTTGTTGTTTTTTGCCCCACAACGCTTTCTTTTTTTACAAACTCTTCGGCGGTTTTATATTTTTTAGCCTCTTGGATTAATGGTTCAACTTCACCTGATTTTTGTGTTTTTAAACTATCCAATAAAGCATTTGCCTCTTCTTGTGTGAACAAACGAGAATTATCGCTTTTTGGTTTTAGGGGAATAAATTTTGGTGCTTCTAATAATTTTCTCGCAGCTCTTTCTTGATTTCTTTTAGACAATATTTCTATTGCTTCGTTTATAATGTCTTGTCCATTTTTTTGTTTATTTAATTGTTTGACCAATTTAGTCCATAAAGTAGTTTTTATTTTAGGATTAACCATTATGTCTGCTAACATTCCACCAGTAATATTACCGATTATTGAACCACCAATACCACCAGGAGAACCAGCAACCGTTCCAGCAAGTCTAGTAAATTGTCTACCAAAAAAACCACCAGGCAAGACCTTACCATTAGCATTTTCTAATACCTTAATAGCAGAAGCAAAGTCGCCAAGTCTTTGGTTCATTCTTTTAACCGCGACATCTTCAACACTTTCTTCAATTAAATCTTTTGCCGTTTGACCTAATTTATAATTAATATCTGACAGAAGTTTATCTTTTTGGCTTGGATTAAAATTAGATGTTTTATTCCATAAACCTGTTTTTATTTTGTTTAATTTTGATATTGGTAATAATAAATCATTTCCATCTATCAATCCAGCATCACGATAGTTTTTCTTATAAGCATTTATTTCTTTGTTTATATATTTTATAGCCTCATCATAATCACTTCCTCTAGCTTTAAGGTCATCACCCAAAGATTTTATGGCTTTTGTTTTTAATTGATTTAAAGAAATATATTCTCCGCTATCCTGTATAAGAGAATTAAAAGCATTAGCTTCATCATAATATTTGTTTTTAAGGGCATTAATGGCATTGTCGGTGTTTATTCTTTTACCATCACTATCTATTAATTGTAAAATGCTTTTTGGTTTTAATGTTTTTTCGTCTATTACAAATTCATTAGCAATAAATCTGGCGGTGTTTTTATTCCATTTAGCCTCATTTTTGGAGGCGGTTGGAGACATTTTAACTAAATCTTTAGATGTTTTTTCTAATTTTTTGATAGCTTCTTTTCCTAAAGCATTTTTCATCTGTGCGCTATATTTTGATGTTTTTTTTAAAATACCAGACAAGCCAAAACCGGCAGAAGTAAGCGCACCACCAAGTGTTGCGCCACCAGTTGCCCCAACAGCGCCAGCGATTAATCCTTCGGTAATAATATCTTTTGAAGATTTATTTTTTTGCGCAGCCCCCGAAACACCAAATCCAGTACCAAAAACACCACTATAGGCAGCACCAATTTTAGCATTTTTTAAGATATTTTTTCCTGGTGTTAAAATCTTTAAAGCGGTTGGTGCTTTACTAGCGCCGAACGACCCTAAAGAAGTTATTTCTAAAACCGTTCCCAATGCTTCGCCATAAATTTGTTTGGCTGTTTTTTGATATTCGGGATTATTATAAATATCGATATTTTCTGTATCAGCTAATTTTTGCGCTACTTCAAGAAATTTTTTAGCTCTTTCTTTGTTTGGTTCATTTTTTGCTTTTTGAGTATATTCATCTACTAATTTCTGCGTAGAGCTTATTGTTTCTTCTCTTAGTTTTTTTGTTTTTGGGTCTATAACACTAGCGGCAGTTCCTAGTGTTTTAGCAAATTTCTGCGTAGAGCTGGTAAAAAAATCACCAGCCTTTTGAAAAAAGCTTTTCTTTTTAGTAATGCCCAGTTTTTGAGCAACCTCTTCAACGTCTCTTTCTGTTGGTGTTCCATCAAATTTGACTTTTTGACCATTATCAAATTGTATTATAGCCATATTATTCTATTTATTCTATTATTTTATAACCAATACCACTAGATGTTTTTCCAGTAATAGTTGGTGTTGACGATTCTGTTTGATTATCAAATTGATTTATAACATTATATTTACTTGCTCTTAATAAAATTTTACTAATATTTTCAAGTTCTGCTTTAAAGTCTGACTCTCTGGCTTTATAACCAATTACGTTTCCACTATCATCTAGTTTTCTCCAGGTTCCTATTTTTGTGGCAGCCGATGCTAATATTCTCATTTCACTATCAGATAAAGCACCAAATGTTGCCCCACGAGACTTAGCCTCAATTAAACCATCAAGAGATAAACCGCTTATTAATTGTTCTACGCTAGCAATAAAATCGGCTTTTGCCCCCCACTGAAAAGGGGCGTATCTACCAAGTTTTATTGTTCCCACCGCATTTTTTAAACCACTATGATTTATTAAATTAATAGCAGTTTGAGCCTTCTCTTTAGCTACCAAATCTACTAATAGGTCTGATTTGGTCGGTGTAATAGCCAAGGCATTTACCACATCGGTTCTTTCTTCTGCGGGAACATTGCTTAAATCAGCCTTGCCGTCAGCGATTAAATTAGCCCAGTTTTTAGCTGACTGACTTATTGTTTCTTGTTGATAAACATCGGTCGCGCCACCACTCCAACCTTCGGCCATTGCTATAGCCCTTGCCACCTCTCTGCGCTTAATAGGGTCTTGTATTTGCGACTGAAAATCTTTATTTGGGTCCAAGCCAACGTCAGAAGCACCATAAGTGCCATTATTGTTATATCTTTTAATAGCGGTTTCAGCATTAACATTTTGATAAGATTTGCCTTCTAAAAGTAAACGACCAATAGCATCTAAACCAGCTTGTGGATTTTCAAATATAAGGAAGTTTCCGCCATCTTCTGCGGACTTGCTTTCTACTCCAATCACGCCAGCAAATTCTTTAGTATAATCAGATATTTTTATATTCCCGGGATTATTATTTCTATCAGAACGACTCATTCCTGGATTAGCCGACTTTGTATCATAGGCGGGAAGTCCCTTAATAGTTCCAACCTGTTCGCCTAATTGATTGGCGGTTAATTGGTCTGCGGTTTGAACTGTCCCGGTAATAGGATTATAATATAAATCATTTCCATTAGCATCTATTCCAATTTTCTCTGGTTTACTGGTATTGTTTGTGGTCATAAATTCACCAGCATTTAAAATGGCTTGTCTTGGATTTTTTGAATTAATTATCTTTTGTAGGGTGGCGTTATCTGCCCCATTTTGAGCGGCCGTTAACATTATATTATAAATACCCTCATCTTGTTGTTTTTCTTCATCAATTTGTCTCTGTCTTTCGTCTAGGGCAATCTTAAGTGCGTCTGCTTTTCTTTGTTCTTCTCTATCTAATTGAGAATATACTTGTTCTAATTGAAATTTTTGATTATCAATAGACATTTGAATTGGCTCATATTTAATGTCTATTGTTTTTTGGGCAATATCCATAGCCATATTAATATTTCCCTGTAGGGCTTCAGCCATAGCAGAAAGACCACCAAGTTCTATTGCCTGTTGGCGTTGTAATTTATCTATGGTTCCGCCAATAATACGAGAACTAATCGGTTGATTTTGAACCTGTAATGCCAATTTATCATATTGAGCCTTTGTAGAAGCTATTTGTGGCATTAATTGTTGTAATTGTTCTATATTTTTACCGAAACCATATTTATCAAGCTCTGTTTGAAAGTCTTGAGGTTTTTGCTCAAATTTTTCTGTATCTTGAATAATCCGTTGAGTGATAGGGTCTATTTTAGCCTCCGCTGGACTAGGCGTGGTAGCAATCTCTATTGCTTTTGTAGCGCCCTCTATAGATGGTTTCATTGCCTCTATATAAGTGTCTATATTAGAAGTCGGTTCTACAATGGGAACTTCTGGGTCTACTTTTAATGGATTTACAATTTTATCAACCTCTGGTAGTTTATAAATATCTTGACCTTGTCTATATATTTGACTTTCATTTAATCCCTTAAGACCCTCTATGTTAGCTATTTTAGTAGCCCCTTGTGGTAATGGGTTATAGACATATCCCCGTTTTTTAGCATAATCTAAATTTGCTATATCGGTTGCCGTTGGTTTATATCCACCAGCAATTTTTTGATTAAGAGCATTTAAATTTGCTATTTGTTGCGTGTTTAGTGCCATATTTGTTATGTTAAACTAACTTTTTTCCAAGAGTTAGAAATATATAAATAAAGTTCATAAGTTGAGCCACTATGATAGAGATAAAAACAATCTATTAGTTTTTTGGGTGTGTGTGTTGGAATTGTATTGTGGGTAGCAAGCAATTTAAATAAATCCCTAACATATATATCATTAATACTGGTTTTTTGTTTTTGACTTATGTCTACATTTATTTTTTGTGGTTCTTTTCCGAATTGTATTGGTTTCTTGGTGTCCATATTAGCTTAAAATTATATCATCAATAGAAACAGGGAAAGAATTGGCAACGCCCGTAATTACTACTTCTAGCCACATTCTTGAGCCAATAAAATTTGTCTGAAATCTAACGGGTTTATCAAAATCATCAAGAGTAAGACTTCTTGTTTCTCCATTTTTAACCGACCAAACGCGAATATCTGATGAAGTGGCTGATGCGGTAGAAATGGCGGGAGATAATGTCCACGTAGCATTACTTGTTCCTGGATTAGTAATATTTGTAATAAACGTTCTTTGTCCAGCGTTTGCCCCATTAATAAATTCTATTTCTTCGCCCATAACACCAGGAAAGTTTGTTTCATTTACCGTAGCAGTGGTGGTTGTATTAGACGATACTTGTCCATATTTTATAATTGGTTGTTTTCCGTTTCCATAATTAATACTAATTTTACAATTTTTTTGAGACCTTGTATCATATTGTGTTTTTATGCTGTGTTTTAGATTTAGCCAAACTTCTTTTATTTGTGTTTCTTGTTCAAAATCTAAAAAATAAACAAAAGATTTGAATTCGCCAGCGCCACCCTCTTGATATTCGTTTAAATTATTTAAAGAATTGGCGCAACCAATCTCTAAATCATTTGAGGTGCTGAACATACTTGAAATTGAAACATTTGGGTTTACAAATAAACATATTGGTCCAGCAAATCCCGTCCCTTTAGACTTACACTTAAAAAACGAAAGACCAAAATTGGGATTAAATACTAATATTCCACTATATGACCTAATACTCGAATTACCACTAACAGCAAAATAAATAACATCATCAATGATAGCAATTCCGTTATGATTATTTGTATTATATTTAGAGCCAAGATTAACATTATCTGGAAATGAGATTAATTTTTCAATAGTATATCCATCTGTAAAATAAATAGAGCCATCTGCGATATAAACCCAACCATTTTTATAAGCCCTTAAAGCACTTGGTGGTCTTGAAACTTTTGTAATAGGAAACCAACCATCACTCGCCCCGTCCCATAATAATAAATATCCCTGACCTTTATTATCATAAGCAGAAACCAATATCTCGTCTTTACCGCTTATTTCAAAAGTAATCCCCTGAAAACCGGCGGGAAGCTGTTTATAAGAACAATCAATTGTATTCTCATCGTTTGCCAAAAGAGCAATATAATTACCATTTAAAATCATATACTGATTTCCGTATTGTCTGATTGGTCTTGACCAATAAACAGGTTGTGGTTGTCCCTTAAAAATAGGAAAAGGAATTGTTGTTCCACCAGAAGTGCCGTCGCTTTTAAATAAATCCCATTTAGTATTTACTAGGGCAATAAATTCATCATTTTCTACATTATTCAAAGACCCAATCGCTGAAAATTCTAGAGTATCATTAGTTGATGTAGTTGTGCTAATTGCGGTAATAGTATATTCTGCGCCAGTTTTTAAATTTGATACCCTATTATTAGGGGCGGTAGTGCTTAAGCCAAGAGAAATAAAATTTCTTCCGTCTTTATCTATAATCTTGGTTGCGCTTGAACCTGTTTTTGCTAATCCCCTAATCATTAATCCTAAATGATTTGAAGAGGTATAAATTAGATTACCACTTGGTAAAGAAAACAAATCTGGTTTTTGACAATATAAATAAGAACCACTAGATGGTGTTCCGCCAACCCTACCACGATAAGCCGATGAAAATAAATCGTAAGTAAAAAAATAAGAACTTGAGTCCATTATTATCCTATATCCCTGAGAAGCACTAATCCTTGAATTTGTTAATGGATAAATATTTTGTATTGCCATTATATCTCCTAAAGTATCGTATCCAGCAGTATTTGAATTAATAGTTTCACTTGTTTTATAATTTTCATCTAAGCTCATTCTTCCGTTTTCATTTTCAATACTAAATCCATCAAGGTAGAATATTCCGCCCTTATCAGACATTCCTGTAAATTTATTTATTATTCCCTTAGGTTGTGTTATCATATATTATAAATTAAGTAATTCCAAAACGACCCTTAGTCATTGTATAATATTTTTTAATTTTTTCAGCACTCCAATAGCAAGTTAATTAATTAAAAATATTTATCTTCTTTATCTAATAATTTCCATTCACTGTCGTTTATTGGAATAACCCCTTTTTCGTCTATTTTTCTAGCAATTCTATCAACGGCGAATATACCAGCCCTTTCAGCAGTAATTTTTAAGAAGTTGCCAGCATAAATAACTGCGTAAGCACCAGTATTAATATTGCGAATAAGGCGGGTGTCGTTGTTTTTAATAAAATCGTTTTCAAAGTCGTTTTCCATATTAATTGTATTATAAGTTATTTTAAATTGAATAAAATTATCTACATAACC
>DAOQRR010000020.1:5169-7635 GCA_035355875.1 Minisyncoccota bacterium | reverse complement strand
CTTGGGTTTCAAGAATATTTTATACAAAGAATGAGTAACAGAGGACCAAAAACAGAGTTGACAGACAAGCTAGTCCTTGAAATAAGGAAGATGGTTTTAGATGGCAAGTCTTATGTTGAAATTCAGCAAGAGTTAGAAATAAATGATAGCACTTGGGACACTTGGGTATATAAAAATTATCAAGGATTTAGAAACAATCTTGTTAATTGGAAACATGAACGAATATTAAAGAAATGTGAAAAATTGTCAGAGGAGATACTTGATATTAACCACACAGGAGATAATGGCGTTGATTCTAGGATATTAAGTATCAAGCAGAAGGAATCAGAGTTTATCAGGTCAACCCTAGGTAAGAAGAATTATAGTAAGCAAGTTAATACAGACCTAACAAGTGGTGGAAAACCAATAATGGTAAATATAGACAAAGACATAGCAGAAAAAAACAATGTTGCTAACTCCGAGCCAAAAGATAATAGCTAAAGATACTCATAGATTTAGAGTTGCCAACTGCGGAAGAAGGTTCGGGAAAACCATATTGGCTAGTGAAGAGATAAAAGGCAAGGCAATATCAGATGAAGTCAGGATAGCTTATATTGCTCCGACTTATGGACAAGCAAGAGATATTATCTGGCAGGTATTGATTAAAGAGTTAAAAGATGTAGCAGTTAAGATAAACGAAAGCAGACTAGAGATAGAAGTCAGGAATGTAAAAGGCACTACAAGCATAATTCAGTTAAGGGGTTGGGAAAGCATTGAAACCTTGAGAGGTCAAAAGTTCCATTTCATAGTTATTGATGAAGTAGCTATGATGAGAAACTTTTGGGTTTATTGGCAGGAAGTTATAATTCCAACATTAACCGATACAAAGGGGGAAGTATTATTTACTTCTACTCCTAAAGGATTTAATCATTTTTATGAACTTTATAATTTAGAGAATACTAATGAGCATTGGAAATCTTTTCACTTTACTACTTATGATAATCCGCACATTCCGACAGAAGAAATAGATAAACTTAAACTTCAGATGACTGAAGATAGATTTGCTCAAGAATATTTAGGCGAATTTAGGAAAGTTGAAGGATTAGTTTATAAAGAATTTAACCGAGAGAGACATCTTTACAAAGAATTACCAAAAGATGTAAACTTTACAGAGAAGATTGTTGGAGTTGATTTTGGCTTTACTAATCCAACCGCTATTTATTTAATTTACAAAGATTATGATAATAGATATTGGGTAGACTGGGAATGGTATAAAACAGGCCAGACCAATGACCAAATAGTTGAAGTTATAGCTTCACTTAAAGCTAACAAGGTATATGCTGACCCAGAGGCTCCCGAGAAAATAGCCGAGCTTAAAGCTAAAGGAATAAATTGTTTAGAGGTTAGAAAGGGCAAAGATTCAATTAAGAACGGAATAGATAAAATAAGAGAATTACTTAAACAGAATAGGTTATTTATTAATTATTCCTGTCAAAATTTAATTTTTGAATTTGAAACTTACCAATATCCAGATAAACGGCCAGACAACCCAGAACCAGAAATTCCTATTAAAGAGAACGACCACGGATTAGATGCTATTAGATATGCTATTACCTCTAATTGTATAGAAACAACAATCATAAATGATGTTTTTCTTAAAAGGGAAATAGAATTAAATCGCCAACAATTGCCCATTCAATGGGAATAAAAATAATATATGAACGCACAAAATATTTTCGCCCAAACAAGACAAGAAGTATTTGATTTTATTAATAATTATATCAATATAGTTGATGGTTATTCATTTAACCAATATCAAACGATAAAAAAATGCCATCTTTATTATAATTCACATTTTGTTAGTGGCGATGTTGATTCTAATGGGAGAAAAAAGATTTTCTTTAACATTGTAAAATCACCCTGTAAGGTTGCTTCTCGCTTCCTTAATTTTGACACTAAAAATATTCACTTAATATCTAACAGAAGGGAAGCAGAAATGTCTACCTTTTTACTGGAAAAGGAAATTAAGAATTGGATGAAAGATAACAAGGTAGCCATAACCCTAAACAAAATTGCCGAGAAAGCTCCCATTTATGGTTCAGTTGTATTAAAGAAAACAAAGAAAGGTGCTGAAATCGTAGATTTACGTAGATTAATTTTGGACCAAACCGTAGAAACAATTACTGATTCAAGGTTTATTATTTTGGAGCACAATTTAACGCCTACACAGGTTAGAGCCAAGGCAAAAGATGGTTGGGAGAATATTGAAGAAGTTATTAATAAGTTTTATGTTCATAATGCTCCGCAATCTTATATCCAAGATGGGAATTTAAACCAAGTTATATCAACTCCACTTATTAAGATACACGAACGTTATGGTGAAGTTCCTAAATCTTGGTTAGACGGAACAGAACCAAAAGAAAATGAAGAAATGGTAAGGTCATTATTTATTATCGCTGGTGTAGATAATTTTAGTGTTGGTGAAGA
>DAOQRR010000020.1:0-5069 GCA_035355875.1 Minisyncoccota bacterium | reverse complement strand
GGACAAAACGGCGGTTTGGTTCCATTAGCCAATGAGGAAAGAAACTTATCGGCCTTTACCCAAGAAGAACAAAAATATATTAGTCAGGCAAAAGAACTTACTTTTTCTTTTGACGCTACTCGTGGCGAAAGTTTACCAGCTACAATGCCAGCCACTAATGCTATTATTCAGGATAGAAATGTTAAATCAGTATACGGAGTAAAGCGGGAAAATCTAGCTAATATGCTTCGCTTTTTCTTTACCGACTTAATCATACCACAAGCTATAAAAGATTTAACATTAGAACACGTTTTACATTTTACTGGCTCAACCGAAGAATTAGCTAAATTAGATGGTGCTTTTGTCAGAGAGCTTTCTAATAGAAGAGCTATTGATTTATTATTAGATGGACAATACATAGATGAACAAGTAATGGAAACTATTAGACAAGATATTTCAAATCAATTAAAAGAGATGGGAGCCGATAGATTTATTTTAATTAAAGATGGGTTTTATAAAGATGCTGACTTTACTTTTGACATTAACATTGAAAATGAACAGGAAGACAGCCAGTTGATTACTTCTAATTTATTTGCTATATTTCAAGCGTTAGCTAGTAATCCAACAATTTTACAAGACCCAGTCATTAGAACGTTATTTTATGAATATGCTGAAAGAGTTGGAGTTAGCCCGATGAAAATAGAAATTGCTAATCTAGAAAAAACACAGATGGAGCAAACACAACAACCACCACAGCAGTTATTGGCTCCAGCTCCTATTAAAGGAAAGCCAGCTCAAGCAGTTAATCAGGAAAGTCCGCAAGTAGCAGTATAAAAATAAAAAATATATGTTTAATTCAGAACAATTAATAAAACTAAAAAGATTATTTCAAGACCCAGATTGGAAGTTGGTGGATAAAATGTTAAGAGAATATATTGAGCCCTTGTTAAATATTCAAAATGTTGATTTAAGTGATTTAAACAAAAGCGTTAAGGGGGAAATAAAGGCAAAAATACAATTTTATGTATTAATTGATAAGTTTTTGAAAGATGCTCAGGTAATAGCTGAATCTAAAGAAATATCAGAAGTTAACAATAAAGATTCAATGGAATAATTAGAAATAATTATATTTGGGTTAAAGGAACACCCTTTAAAAGTTCCATAACGAGCTGTCGTAAACAGCAATCAAAAATATGTCAGAAGAATTAGACATTGAGAACATCAACTCTTCAAATGATGCGGACGTCAACGATAATGACGACAATGTGGGAGAAAACAACAACGACGACAACAATGATAATACTCCCACCCTTGAAGACTATCAAAGAGTTTTTGAGGAAAAGAAACAGCTAGAGGAGAAAAACAAGAAATTGTATGCTCGTCTAGCCAAGTTGTCATCTAATCTTAAAGGGCAGGCAGTATCTCATCCAGATGATGTTAATGACAAATTAGAAAGGCTGGAATTAAAAACAGAAGGTTTTAGTGATGAAGAAATTGATTTTCTAAGGCCTTATGGTGGCAAGAAAGCCCTTGAAAATCCTTATGTGAAGTCAGCCATTGACATTATGCGTGAGAAGGCAAAAGCCGAATCAGCAGTTGTTGATGTTGACAGCACAAAGTCGGATATTGAGAAGAAATATACCGCTGACCAGCTAAAAAATATGCCATTAGAAGAGCTGGAAAAAATACTGCCAAAAGCGTAATCGTTAAAAACCGATGCCCGAGTTCTTGTTAATTATTAACAAGTTGATTACGATGTTAAGTTAATATAATTTGTATGGCCGATGTTACTACTTCAACCTTATCTAATTTGATGCAAATTTATTATGATAAGGTATTTCTAGACCGTGCTGAACTTGCCCTACAATACGATTTCGGTGCACAAAAAAAGGTAATGCCAAAAAATAGTGGTAAGACTATTTACTTTAATCGCTTTTCACCGTTACCAGTTGCTACTACTTCTTTAAGTGAAGGTTCTGGCTCCTTAACTGGTGTTGCGATGTCTAGCACTATTGTTTCAGCCACTATCGCTGAATATGGCAATTATTCTTCTGTTTCATCTCTGTTTGATGTGACTTCTCTTGACGAAGGATTAAAAGAACACGTTGAGGTGATGGCTCAAAATGCTGGTGAAACACTAGATACCTTAATTGCTGCCGAGTTATCTGCTAATGCTACCGTTCAGCTTGCTGGCGGTAAATCTGCTTTAACTGCTGTTGCTTCTACTGACACTTTGACTGGTGCTGAAATCCGCAAGGCTGTCCGCACGTTAAAGAAAAACAAAGCTAAAACTTTTGATGATGGGCTATTTCGTGCTGTTATTCCCGTAAGTGCTGCTTATGACTTACGTGGTAATAGCGAATGGTTAAACGCTAACACCTATGTAAACAATGAACTTTATAAAAATGGTCAAGTTGGTGTTTTACACGGTGTGCGTTTTGTTGAAACCAATAACGAGGTAACTCAGAGTTCAACCACTACGGTTTATCATACTTATGTGTTTGGTAAAAATGCTTATGGTATGTTAAGCCTAGAGGGTCAACCCGAAAGCCGAATTATTATCAAAACTCCTGGTCCAAATGACACTTCTAATCCGTTAGATATGTATTCTACTGTTGGTTGGAAAGCTTATTTTGTTGCCAAGGTTTTGAATTCTGACTGGGTGATTGCCATCAAGAGTGGAGCCACTGCTTAATTAACAAAATAATATTGTTCCCGCTTGGGTATTCAGACACGCCGATATACCCAAGCGTGGCGTGTGAATAATATGACAATACAAGAATTAGAAACAAAATTGAAAGAGATAGATAAAAATATTGTTATTAATGACCTTTCACAATATGGTGTAACCGATGTAGTAGAAATTGCTTATAACTATAATGGTAAAATGGTTAATATTTGTGCTTGTCCATCAAAAGAAGTAAAGGAAGAGTTTGACCCAAATTATAAAGATGAATATGGCAGGCCACACAGAACGGTTGGAGCAGTTTTATCAATGGCTCAAAACTTTATGAATCTATGGAATAATGAACCTGGATTTATAGAGTTAATGACCTGTAATGAAAAAGATTTATGACCAAGGTTCTTTTTACTAATAGACCGAAAGATGTTTGGATTGGTGGCGATTATATCCAAATGGAACGAACCGCTGAAGAATTAGAAAAACTTGGAGTTGGAGTAGAAATTATTGAAAGCGGATTATTAAGACCTGCATTAAGAATAAGAGAGTTTGACATTGTTCATAACTTTAACTTTCCGATGGTTTGGGCAACTTATTCTTGCTGGATGGCTAATTTACATCGTAAGCCCTGGGTTAGCACTATGATTTATACTGATACCGACAGATTTGTATCTTATGAGAAACAACAGATTATGATAGATAATTGTTCAGCCGCTATATTTGCTAATCAAGGTGAAGTAGAAAGAGCTAAAAAAAGATTAACCATAAAAGATGACATTATCCACATAATTCCCAATGGAATAGATGATTTTTGGTTGAGAAATATAAGACCAAAAAATAATAATTATGGTGATTATGTCTTAACGGTTGGGAGAATAGAAAGTTTTAAGGGACAGCTAGCGGTGGCCAAGGCTTGTAAGGAGCTTGGCTTTAAACATATTTGCGTGGGTGAAACACCAGATGAGAATTATGCTAAACAGGTTAAGGCCGAAGGGGCTATTATTTTACCACCGATGAACAAGGAAGAGCTGATTAAAATGTATAAATACGCAAAAGTAATGGTATTAGCTTCAAAAACGGAAGTAATGAGCTTGGCCGTAATGGAAGCAATGGCACAGAATTGTCCAATAGTTTTAACTGATGGCTCTGGCTGGAAGCCAAACAATGTTTCTTTTTGTAAGTATAATAATGTTTCTAGTATCAAGCAGGCAATTAAGAAAGAATATGGCAGAAAAGTAGACCACAAAGAACAGATAAAACAATATCGCTGGGAAGAAGTGGCTAAGCAATTGAAGCAGATATACGATAATTTACTGGTTAACAATGTTTAGAATATGAAAATAGTTTTTATTGACAATTCTTGGAATAATACAAAAGATAAAAATTACAGCGGTGTTGGCTATTATAGGCTTGTTAACCCAGCAAAGTATATTAAAAAATATAATATTAAGGTTATTGACAAAGAAATTCAAACCCTTTATAATAAACCAGAAGATACCCTAAAAAACATAATGAGAGATAACGATATTGTGCTTACAAAAGCAGTAGATAATCCACAGGCTTGTGCTCAGTTATTATTTTACAGGGATTATTATAAACGAAAGTTAATTGTTGACTTAGATGATAATTATTTTGAAGTTAGAGAAGACCAACCAGGATATAAATGGTATTATCCTGGAAGTCAAAAAAAAGCTATTTTATCCTCTTATTTATCGTTAGCTGACCATTTAATAGTTTCAACACAACCACTAGCCGATTATCACCAAAAATATTTTAAAGAGATTTACAACATAGACAAACCGATAACTGTATTACCAAACTTTAACGATTTAAATGAGTTTAATTATCCCTATAAAGGTAATCAAAATGAGAAAATTGTTAGAATTGGCTGGCAAGGTTCAACCACACACTTTTCAGACTTAAAATTAGTGATGCCCGCCATTAAGGAAATAATGAAAAAGTATAATAATGTTTGGATTGATTTTATGGGTGGAATTGAAGCCTATCAAGTTAAAGATTTATTTGGTGATTTTCCTGAAAAAATATCTAGGAGAATATCAATTATTGGCGGAACCCCTAGCTGGAAAGAATATCCTAAAAAATTATCGGAAACAGAATGGGATATTGGAATTTGTCCCTTAATAAATGATGAGTTTAATAGAAACAAGAGCCACATTAAGTGGATGGAGTATTCTGCCTATAAAATACCAACAATTGCTAGTAGAGTTTATCCTTATTATAAAGATATTTTAGGAATTAAAACAATTCAGCAAGGAAAAACTGGCTTTTTAGCCAGAACAACAGATGATTGGATTAAATATCTTACACTTTTAATAGAAAACAAAGATTTAAGGAAAAAAATTGGTGAAAATGCCTACGAAGATATTAAGAAAAATTGGCAGATGAAAGA
>DAOQRR010000019.1:4598-7972 GCA_035355875.1 Minisyncoccota bacterium | reverse complement strand
TTGCTTGGATTTATCCAAATAATTTCTTTATCTTTTTTCCACCAAGTTTTTTGTCTTTTTGCAAAATGCCAAATAGCCGAAAAAAGTTTTTCAATCATTTCTTCTTTGGTCATCTTTTTTTGCAAATAGAAAGAAACATATCTATACTCTAAACCAAACGATTCTAATTTTTTCCAAGAGACTCCACTTTCGTGTAATTTTTCAACCTCCTTAATCATTCCTTTTTTAATTCTTTTAATAAGTCTCTTGTATATCCTCCTCTTTAATTCATTGTCTGGGAAAGCTAAACCTATTTTAATAGTCTCGAATTCTTTTTTGGTCTTTTTTAGTTTTGGAACTTCTCCTAATTCCTGAGCTATTTCAATGGCTCTAATTAGTCTAACTTTATTTTTCGCATCTATGTTTTTAGCTCTATTCTTATCTATTTTTTTAAGTATTTCAAAAAGTTCTGTTGCACTTTCACCTTCTAGTTCTTTTCTTAATTTTTTATTAGGTAGAACTTCTGGAAATGGAAGAGAGTTAATCAATGAATCAATATAATACCCTGTGCCACCACAAATAATTGGAATGTTTTTCTTGTCTAATATTTCTTTAATTTTTTGCTTAGCCATTTTTTGAAATTGACCAGCAGAAAAAGTTTTATTTTTTGGAGAGATGACATCTAGCATGAAGTGGGGAATACCACCCATTTCTTTTTTTGTTACTTTTCCTGTTCCCAAGTCCATACCTTTATATACCTGCCTAGAATCCGCCGAGATTATTTCCCCGTTTATCTTTTTTGCTACCTCCACCGCAAAACCACTCTTGCCCGTAGCGGTCTGTCCAAGGATGACGATAATTTTTGGTTTTTGCATATATATAATATTCGCACAGAAATGAATTTTTTGCTATAATTTGGATATATTTAGAAAATAATTATTCTTATAGAATAAATAATATAAGAATTTGAAAAATGGGATTTAAAAAATTCATTACAAAAAAAGCGCTTCAGATGAAGGGTATTAAGGGTGATCAGGCGGAAAGCATAGCCAAACAATTAGATGAAAACCCAGAAATAGTTGATGCACTTAAGGGCATTGATTCAAACAAAGAAGTAAAAGCTCTTTTTGAAAAAATTACTAAAGAAATAGAAGACAAGAAAAAGGGTGGCCTAGATGAGCAATACGCCTCGGTCTTAGTTATGAGTAAATATAAAAAAGAGATAATGAAGTACAGACAAGAATTGGAACCGTTAATGCATTTAATTCAAAAGTAAAATGGACTATAACCCAGCAATTTTAATTGATTTAAACTATTCTAACTTTATTAATAAGATTCCTATTTCAGAGTTTTTGTTATCTATTCCTAATTATATCTGGTCTATTATATATTTAGTTTTTTTAGCCATTTTTATTTTTTATTCAATTGTCTTGTTTTTTCACTGGTCTTCATACCGTGCTTATAGCCCGCTGGTTATTGTTGCCAGGGTTGTTTATTTAGTTGGGACATTAGCTTTGCTATTTTTGTCGGGGACTTTTCTTATTAATTATCTTTATTAAATATGAATATTTTAGATCAAGAAGAAAAAATAATTTCAACATTTAGAAAACATAATTTTTATATTATCCTAGAAATTTTCTTCTTTATAATTTTAGGAGGCTTGCCGGCTTTTCTTTTTCTTTTCACAAAAGTGATTAAGATAGAATCTGGTTCAGATATTTTGAGTTTGTATGTCTTTATTTATTTTATTTTTGTTTCCTTGCTCTGGCTAGTCTGTTTTTATTCTTGGACTAATTATTATTTAGATATTTGGATTCTAACTGAAAAGAGATTAATTAGTGTTGACCAAAAAGGGTTTTTCTCAAGGGAAGTTTCTTCTATCCGGTTAGATAAAATACAAGATATTAATATTGAAACTCGCGGTCTGTTAAATACTATTTTACACATTGGAACAATAAAGGTTCAATCAGCCGGAACAGATAGAGAGTTTATAATGTATGGGATGCGTAACCCAACAAGGGTTAAAGATATAATATTCAAAGCTCAAAGCAGACAAATAGATGCTATTAAAACAGTTAGAATTGCTAAATAAAACACCTTTCAAAAAGTCTCTTTTTGTGCTAAATTTTGTCTTATGAAGATTGGAATTGTAGGATTACCAAATGTTGGCAAAAGCACTCTTTTTAATGCTTTAACTAAAAAGGGAGTTCCTTCAGAGAACTATCCTTTTTGTACGATTGACCCATCGGTTGGAATTGTGGCTGTTCCAGATCACCGGCTTTGGAAATTATCAGATTTTTCTAAGTCAGAGAAAACAATACCAGCAGTGATTGAGTTTGTTGATATTGCTGGGCTTGTTAAGGGTGCATCTAAAGGGGAGGGGCTAGGCAATAAATTTTTAGCTAACATCAGAGAAGTTGATGCCATACTTGAGATGGTTAGGATTTTTCCAATTAAGACAGAAAGAACAAATGAGATAATACATGTTTATGGAAATATTGATCCCCTAAGGGATATAGAAGTCATAAACCTAGAATTAATTTTGGCTGATTTAGAAACTGTTGCTAAAAGAAGAACTAACTTGTCTCACGATATTAGGAAAGGAAGCAAAGAGGCGATCATAGAAGATAAAGCGTTAGCTCGCCTAGAATTAGCTTTTGGTAAGGCTGAGATGGCCAACACTGTTTCTTTTGATGACAAAGAACTGGAAAAGATTAAAATGCTAAATTTATTAACGATGAAGCCTTTTGTTTATGGTTTAAATAAAAGAAGTGGTGGGGAAAATCTAAACGAGACTGACCCGGATACTTTTAAGAAGATCACAGATCACATCAAAGAAAAAGGTTCCTCTTTTGTAATTATTGATGCCAAAATTGAAGATGAATTGAAGGATTTTGAAGGTGAAGAAAAAGAGATGTTTAGAAAAGAGATGGGCGGAGAGGATGATGGTGTAGATAAATTAATCAAAGAATGTTACGAGCTTTTAGGTTTAGAAACATATTTTACTACAGGCCCCGATGAGTCTAGAGCTTGGACGATAAAGAGGGAAAGTACTGCACCAGTTGCTGGATTAGCTATTCATTCCGATTTTCACGACAAGTTTATTAGAGCTGAAGTAGTAAACTGGCAAGTACTTTTAGAAGCGGGTAGCTACGCAGAAGCTCGGGCAAAAGGAAAAATTAGAACAGAGGGTAAGGATTATATTGTTTCTGACGGAGATGTTATTGAATTCAAAATTTAATAATTTTGAATTCAATAATCCTGAGCTAGCGAAGGATCTTCTACTAAAATTTAATAATTTTGAATTCAATGATCCTGAACTAGTGAAGGATGACTTACCCCAAATTTAATAATTTTGAATTCAATGACCAAAATTTAATAATTTTGAATTCAAT
>DAOQRR010000019.1:2893-4498 GCA_035355875.1 Minisyncoccota bacterium | reverse complement strand
CATAGAAATGAAGAGACAATTTTTGCCAAGCAAAAATTGTCTCTTCATTTTCATAAAGGCCTTTTTCTGTTATAATACAAGGGTTAAATAAAAATAATTTATGAAAAATTACGACCATCAAAAAATTGAGAAAAAGTGGCAGAAAAATTGGCGAGATAATAATGTTTACAAAACCCCCTTCACTAATAAGGGGCAAAAAATGTATGTTTTAGATATGTTCCCTTATCCATCAGGGGTGGGGCTTCATGTTGGACATCCACGAGGCTATATTGGTAGTGATGTTTATGCAAGGAAAAAAAGAATGGAGGGGTACAATGTTTTGCACCCTATGGGTTATGATGCTTTTGGGTTACCAGCTGAGCAGTATGCCCTAGAGCATAAAATTCACCCCAGAAAAGCAGTAGAAGAAAATGTTAAAACTTTTGAAAAACAACTTTCAATGATTGGTTTGTCTTATGATTGGGATAGAAAAATAAACACGACAGATCCTAAATATTACAAATGGACACAATGGATATTTTTACAGATATACAATTCTTGGTTTGATAGAGATAAAAGAAAAGCTCAACCGATTAAAGAATTAATAAAAATTTTTGAAACAAGCGGTAATACGGATGCTGATGCTTTTTGCGAAGATAATATTAAGGATTTCTCGGCAGAAGACTGGAAAAATTTTTCAGCCAAAGAAAAACATGATATTTTAATGAAGTATCGTTTAGCTTACGAGGGATTTAGTGAAGTAAATTGGTGCCCCCAAATGGGGACAGTCTTAGCTAATGATGAAATAATAAACGATGAAAAAGGGAATCTTGTTTCAGAGAGAGGACATTTTAAGGTTGAGAAAAAGAAGATGCGTCAGTGGTTTATGAGAATTACTGCTTATGCCGATAGACTCTTAGAAAATCTTCCCGATTTAGATTGGAGTGATCACATAAAAGAAATTCAAAAAAATTGGATAGGACGGTCCAAGGGAGCCGAAATTATTTTTAAAATAAAAGATAGCAAAGAAGAAATAAAAGTTTTTACAACAAGAGCAGATACTTTGTTTGGGGTAACTTATGTTGTCTTAGCCCCAGAGCATGATTTAATTGAGAAGCTTAAAAAACATATTACTAACTGGAGTGAGGTGGAGAAATATATTAATAGTTTGAAAAATAAATCTGAAGAAGATAGAGTTTCTCTTGATAAAGAAAAAACAGGCATAGAGCTTAAGGGTATTTTAGCCATTAATCCTGCCAACGATGAAGAAGTGCCAGTGTGGATTGCCGACTATGTTCTTGCCTCATATGGGACAGGCATGGTTATGGCCGTGCCGGCTCACGACGAAAGAGATTGGGCTTTTGCTAAAAAATATAATTTACCTATTAAGGTTGTTATAGAATATCCAAAAGATTTTCCAAAAGATAAACCATACACAGATTATGGAATAGTCATTAATTCAGAAAAAATACCATCAGCCAATGGGCTTTTAAGCCAAGACGCAATGCTAGAAATTGTGGAAGAATTGGAATATAGAGGGCAAGCTAAAGAGGTTGTTAGATACAGGATGCGCGATGCTGTTTTTGCTCGCCAAAGATATTGGGGAGAGCCAATTCCTCTAAAGCA
>DAOQRR010000019.1:0-2793 GCA_035355875.1 Minisyncoccota bacterium | reverse complement strand
GAGCCATTTAAAAAAATGAAAAATCAGGGGATGATTTTAGGTGGAGATAATCGCAAGATGAGTAAAAGATGGGGGAATGTAGTTAATCCTGATGATATAGTTAAAACATATGGAGCTGATACTCTTCGCGTCTATGAAATGTTTATGGGCCCATTTGATCAGATGCTTCCTTGGTCAACCGAGAGCATTATTGGTTCTCGTCGCTTCTTAGAAAAAGTTTGGCGAATCGGACAAGAAGTTGCTTTGTCTAAGGTCAAAGAGACCGACAAGGAAGCAGAAATAATTTTACACAAAACAATTAAAAAAGTCACAGAAGACATAGATAACTTTTCTTTCAACACAGCTATTTCTGCTATGATGATTTTAGCTAATCTTTTAGAAAAAACAGATGATATAAATCAAAAAGATTTTCTGAAGTTTTTACAAATTCTTTGTCCTTTTGCCCCACACCTAACCGAAGAATTATCATCTTTGTTGGGTCAAAAAAAGAATATAGTCAAGAGTTCTTGGCCTTCTTGGGATCAGGGAAAAATTAAAGATGATGTTATTAAAATTGCTGTTCAAGTTAATGGTAAGGTTAGGTCGGAAATAGAAGTAGAAAAAGAGGCCACAGAGGAGGCGGTAAAAGAAATAGCCTTAGGTGATATAAATGTTAAAAAATGGCTGGAAAACAAAGACATAAAAAGGTTCATTTATGTTCCTGGTCGGGTTGTTAATATCGTGGTATAGTTTATTTACAATAGTAAAAAGAGATTTTTTTGTGTATAATTACTAATATTATTAACTTTTTAAATTAAAATATGGAATCAAAAAAAATAGACTTCTTCAATAAATTATCGTTTGTTCTATTATTATTTACAATCTTTGCTTGTTTTTTCTTTTTTATCCCTTTTTCGCCAGTTACCCTAGAGGCTAGCAAGGGTTTTCTTTTGTCTGTTGGAGCCACCTTGTCTTTGTTCTTTTGGTTTGTGGCAAGACTTGGTGAAGGGAAGTTTGTTATTCCAAAAGATAAATTGGTCTTATTTGGCGGAGTGATCCCATTAATTTTTCTAGTTTCATCTTTCTTTTCTCCATCAATTCATGCCTCTTTGTTTGGAAGTGGTTTTGAGATTGGGACTTTTGGTTCCATGTTGATTCTATACATTGTCTTTTTCTTATCAGCAATTTATTTTCAATCAGAAAAAAGAGTTTGGTATTTTATTTGGTCAATCTTTTTATCCGGAGTAGTTTTGCTTTTATTCCAAACATTAAGTTTGTTTGTTAATTTTAATACCCTTATTCCTGATTTTATCAAAGGGGTCACTTCGGGTAATTTGGTGGGGACATGGAACAATTTCGCTTTGGTAATAGGAATAATAGTCTTGTTGTCTATTGTTACAATTGAATTAGTTAAGACGAGTAAGATTTTTAGAGTTTTACAATACATCCTTCTCGTCTTGGGCATTCTATTTTTGGTTATTATAAATATGCAGTTGGTCTGGATATTAATTGGGGTATTTTCTCTAATAATTTTCGTCTATAGTATCTCCGTTCAACATGCTAGAAGCCGATTATCTGAAGCATTTAGTGGTAGTAAAAAGTTTCCATTTACCTCACTTATCATTGTCTTTATTGCTTTCATCTCTCTGGTCGGAAATAATTTGTTGACCAATGTAATTTCTAATTATATCAATCTAAACAATCCAGACATAAGACCTACCATCGGAACGACAGCCCAGATTGCTTTTCAGTCTTTTAAGCACAACCCAGCTTTTGGAACTGGACCTAATACTTTTGCTTTAGATTGGTCTTTGTGGCAACCAAAAGAAATTGCCCAGTCTATTTTTTGGAATGTTGATTTTTCTACAGGCTATAGTTTGCTTTCTACGTTTGCTGTGACGGCTGGATCATTTGGATTAATAGCTCTTATTTGGTTCTTGGTCCTTTATGTAACTAGAAGTATCCAATCTATTAAAATAGCCTTACAGAATAATGTTTCAAATTATTTCTTTGCTGTTGTTTTAATGATGTCTCTTTATTCTTGGATAACAATCATCTTATATAATCCTAATATAATAATGCTCATTTTGGCCTTTGCTTCAAGTGGAATGCTGATTGGATTACTTGTTCACAAACAGGCCATTAGGACTAAAGAATATTCCTTCTTAACAGATCCAAGGAAAAGCTTCTTTTCTATTTTGGGGCTAGTGGTTTTAATGGTTGCCTCTATTTCTCTAACTTATGTTTATGTTGAGAAGTTCACTTCTTTGATTTATTATTCAAAGAGCTTAAACACTGAAGACACACTAGAATCACTTGGTCAATCAGAAGCTATGTTGCTAAAGGCAATTAATTTAGATAAAAATGACAATTACTACAGAACATTGTCTCAAGTTTATTTAGCTCAAATAGGAGTTTTGGCAAAAGATACCACTATCTCAGAGGATATTCTAAAATCAAGTTTACAACAATTAGTTAGCAACACCGTTACTGCAGCTTCGGGGGCCATAGAACAAAACCCTAAACAATATCAAAACTATGTTAATTTAGGAAATATCTACACTGAATTATCAGCTATTTCCGTTGAAGGTAGTTATCAAAGCGCTGTTACGGCTTACGATAAAGCCTTGGCGCTTGCTCCTAACAATCCATCAATTTTACTATCTAAAGCTACTCTTGAATACTTAAATAAAAATAATAGTGAGGCTAGAAAGTTTATTAAGCAAGCCCTAGATCTTAAGGCTAATTATACCGATGCCATATTCTTACTTGTTCAGATAGAAACAAATGAGGGTAATTTGGATGAAGCTATCA
>DAOQRR010000018.1:0-8184 GCA_035355875.1 Minisyncoccota bacterium | reverse complement strand
AAAACAGCCCAGTTGGGCTGTTTTCATCTAAATCAAATTATTTTAAAATGGAGGTTTCATCTTAGAACCATTAGCGTTTTCAATTTCAAAGTGTAGGTGCGGACCAGTAGATCGTCCAGTATTTCCAAGTGTCCCAATCTCTTGTCCTTGGGTAACTTTTTGACCGACAGACACATAGACTTTTTGTAAGTGAGCATAGACTGTTTTAGTTCCATTGTTATGTTTAATTACAATATAGTTTCCATACCTACCACCACAACTAATATTTCCGACGGTACAACCACTTACTACCTTAGTAATTTCTCCACTAGCCGCTGCCATGATTGAGTGCCCACTTTTTCCATCTATGGCAAGATCTACCCCGTAGTGGAACCCTCCTTTTCTTGGACCATAAGGAGAAGTGACTCGGCCTCCAATAATTGGTCTAGCATAATAGCCAGAATCAACCTTGGTGTTTGAAGATTTTGCTCCTGAAGAAGACTTAGCGCTTGAAGCTTTCTTAACTATTCCGTTTGGCACAAATATAACATCTCCAATATTTAGAATACTATCTTCTCTTAAACCATTAAAGATAAACACATCCTCACTTCTAGCTTCATATTTAATAGCAATTTTATTAATTGAATCTCCTTTTTGAACGATATGTTTGACTCCAGTCACTGGTAAGATGTTTAACTTTTGACCAATCATTATTTTTTCTCCAGAAATATTGTTTTCCCATCTAATCGTGTTAGTAGAAACATCAAACAACTCGGCAATTTCAGATAAGGTGTCTCCCTCCTTAACTGTATAAATAATTATTTTATCTGAAAGTGAACTCTTTTCTGTCTCTATGTCCTCCACCCAAAAAGGCATGTTGTTGTATATAAAAGAATCTTCTTGAACTATTAAAACATTTTCATTAACATTAATTTCTAAATTAGGGTTAGAAGTGGCCTCCAGAAGGGGTATATTTTGAGAGTTTAGGTGGGAGCCAGTAATACTTTCTATTGTTTCAAATTCATCAGCTTTAGCCTTTTTACCCAAAAGAAAAGCCCCAGCTTCTATTGGAAGAATACTGGAGATCAATATGCACAAAATCAAGAAAAAGGCCTTAGTGGTATAAGTCTCAGTAGTAAATAAAGATATTTTAACTCTTTGGCCTCCCAGCGAACTGGGGATCTCGTCAGAGTTTTTTAGGTTTTGTTTTATAAGCCTTTTAAATTATTATGCTCTTTTACCCCTTCTTTGGGATTACAGTACGACCGCAATAGCGAAAGCTGTAATTATCTAAGTAAAATAAGCATAATTATTACAATCGTCCAGAAACGCTTGAAAAATAAAGCTTTTTTCAATCTAAACAGTATACGGGGCCATTTTTTTGCCCTACTCATATAGGGTAGCCTAGATGAAAATCTAAGTCAAACGAGTTATCAACAGGTAGGCTAAAGATAAAAAGTTACAAAAATACTTGACAATGTCAATTAAATATGATACTATTTAAAAGAAATTGAAGTTAAATAAATTAATACATACAGAAATGAAAAAAATTATCCTGATTTCCCTTATAGCCGTGGTAGCCATGGCTATGGTATCCTCTTGTCAATCTTACGAATCCGGATCCTATTCTCACTACTCTTCAGAAAAAACTGAAAACGCCGAGCAGGTGGAACAAAACGGTTTTATCTTGAAAAGAGTAAAACCTGGGGACACTCTCTGGGAGTACTCCGAAGAAGTGTACGGAACCGGATACAAGTGGGGAGAAATACTTCAAGAAAATCCCCACTTAATTGGAAGATTAAGTTACGATAGTAATCGTAACCTTCCTGTCGTGATTATATATCCGGGAGAAAGTGTGAGAATTGGTGGAAAAGAGATTTATCCATCGTTCTCGTCTAGTAGCAGATCTACCACAAAGACGATTTCCTCATCATATAAAAACGAAAAAGGGGTGTCGGTTGCCTGGTGGACGTGGGTAATACCGAGCTTTTTGTTTCTCTTGGTCACCGTCGGGGTTTTGTGGCTCCGATACGCAACCCGACACAGTCGGGCGCGGGAGAGGGAAAGGAGGGACCAAAACCGACTTATAGAAGAAGCCATGATTTCAAATTATGGAAAAAAAGTCCGCATCTCGTGGACCGAAAATTCTTTTGAAGTAAGGTAAGAAAAAATATTTAGCAACCCCCGCCTAAAAACGGGGGTTTGTTTATTTCTTGAGCATTGTGTGGTATTATTGTGTTAAATACAATTTATCTAAAATATTATTAACAAACATAATTTTTATAAAAAATATGGAAAAAGGAACGGAAAAAGCAGAGAAAAACACTGAAATAAAGGGCGGGGAAAAACAAGTTTTTGATAATTCTAAATATCAAGAAGTTATCCCTACAATGGACCCTAGGAACTTAGATTTCTGGGAAAAAATGTCAGTGGGAGCAAAAGGTGTCATGAGCAAAATGTATGACGGGTTAAACAAGATCCCTGTTGTTAACCGCTTCGTTGCAAAAGTAGAAATTGCACACAACCAAAACAAGGCAGACAAAAAAGAAACTAAACAAACGAGGTTAGTTAATAAATATAATTCTCTTAACAGTAAGGGGGGCTTTTTGGAGGAAGCTCAAAGAGCTAGAGAGAACGCCTTAAAAACACTTGAAGCTGGGGGTATTATTTCAAAAGATTTAACTAAGGATAAACACAAACTAGAAAAGCAAAAAAATAAAATAGAATATAAAAAAGACAAACTTCAAAGTAGAGTAGAAAAATTAGAAAACAAAAAGAGTCTTTTCGTCAATAAAAGAGATGCCTCTGCTGAAAGGATGATACATTTTTATGAAAAAAAACTTGAACCAATAGAAGCCAGCCTAGAAAGACTTGAAACCAAAAGAGACAAAGCTGAGTTAATTTGTCTTGCCAATGAAGTTAAAATTGACGAACAAGAAAGCCGTATTAACGATTTAGAAAAAAAGAAAAATGATTGGATTGAAAAATGCGAAGCTTTTGGGATGACTGAAAAAAAAGCAAGGAGATATGAAATTCTTAAAGAGATGGACAAGCAAATAGAAATGGCTCAGTCAAAAATTTATATAATGAGAAAAGAAAATGAGATACGAATGAAAGAGATTAATTTAAGGCTGGCTAAAATACACAAAAAAGCAGAGCCATATAGAAATAGAAAAAATCAATTCATAAGAATAAAAGACAATAGACCTGTTGATTTTAATATGCCAGAGAGAACTGAATTGAAAGAACACACCGAAAAACAAGAGGTAAAATCATACAAGAGGGGCGAATATGTTGAAACAGAGGGGGAGGAAAAAACCAAAAGAGATCCCCGCGAAGAAATGCACGATGTCATAGAACAAAAAGAAGGAGCAGGTAATTTTGAAGCTTGGATAACCAAACTTAACGACCACATAGAAAAAAAACAGGAGCTTAAAAAATACAAAGACTTATTAAAAATAGACCAGGAAAATATAATTCAAGCCACAAGACTCCACGATAATACAAAGATGACGGTAGATAATTTCAAAAAAATAATTACTCAATATTATAAAATTAAAAAAATAGATAAAAAATTAGTAAGTGAAGTTATAAATAATTTTAAATAAATATGAATACAAATAACAACCAAAAAGAAGACGAGTTAGACTTAGAGCTTGAGGATATGTTAAATCAGTCTGCCGACATTAACAAAAAGCTAGACGAAGAATCCGAGTCTTTTAAAAAAGATATTGGGGAGATTGAAAAAGACATGGACACAGAAGAAAAGTTCATAAATAAAGAAATAGACGACATAAAAGAGGAAGAGACAAAAGAAGAGGCAGAGGTAGAAAAACTCTTGATGGAAGAAGCCGAAAACATAGCGGAAGAAGGTGGTGAGAATTCTTAAATAATTGATATAATAAAGCAGTGTTGTATCTAGAATCTCTAAACGAAAAACAGAAAGAGGCTGTCTTGTATACCGACGGGCCTCTTTTGATAGTGGCTGGAGCTGGAGCTGGTAAAACAAAAACAATCACCCATAGGATTATTCACCTGATTCACAAAGGGGTTAATCCCGAAAGAATCTTAGCTGTTACTTTTACCAACAAGGCTGCTCGTGAGATGAAAGAGAGAGTCTTTGACCTTCTAGAAAAAAGGGAGCAAGGAAATAAAATAAACATTGATAATTTCGGTAATTTTATGAATGCCCCTTATGTTTCAACCTTTCACTCCTTGGGGGTAAAAATAATTAAAGAAAATGCTAGCTTGCTTAATTTAACTAAACATTTTTCTATTTTAGATGAATCTGACTCAATCTCTATTATCAAAGAGATTATGAAAAGGCATGATATTGATCCAAAGAAAGAAGAGCCTCGGAAAATAAGATCCATCATCTCAAAAAATAAGGGAGATTTTATTCATCTTGAAAATTATGTCGGCCAAGCCAAAAGTTATTTTCAAACAATGGTTGCTCTTATTTGGAGAGAGTATGAGGAAGAATTAAAAAAACAGAAAGCTCTAGATTTTGACGATCTTCTAATTAAGGCCACAAATATTTTAAAAGAAAACGAAGAAATCCGTTCATTGTATCAAAAAAAGTGGCAATATCTACACATTGACGAATATCAAGACACTAATCAGGTCCAATATGAAATGACTAGACTTTTAACTGGGCAAGCCAAAAATATTTGCGTCGTCGGTGACACTGATCAAAACATTTATAGTTGGCGAGGTGCTAATATTAAAAATATGTTTTTGTTTGAAAAAGATTATCCTGAAGTAAAAATTGTGACCCTAGAACAAAATTATCGTTCAACTAAAAATATTATTACCGCTGCCAACAAAGTAATTGAAAAAAATAATTACAGGGTGCCTAAAAATTTATTCACCAAGAATAAGGAAGGGGAGAAAATAAATTTAATTGAGGCCTACGATGAACAATCCGAGGCTAGATATGTTGGTCATAAAATTGAAGAATTAATTAAAGCTGGTTTTAAGCCCAAAGACATAGCTATTCTTTATAGAGCTAATTTTCAATCAAGAGTCATAGAGGAAGAATTATTAAAAATTGGTTTGCCTTATCAAGTTTTGGGTACTAAATTTTTTGACCGCAAGGAGATTAAAGATACCTTAGCCTATCTGGGGGCAGCTTTAAATAGACAAAACTTATCTCTCATTAAAAGAATTATAAATAGTCCAGCTCGTGGTATTGGGAAAACGACAATCGCTAGACTTTTTGCTAATCAAACAAAAGAAATTCCACCCAAAATGATGTCTAGGGTTAATGATTTTTATAAAATACTAGACGACATAGAAATTTTTTGCCAAAGTAATAAGCCAAGCGAGGTGATTAAATATATTATGAACCAAAGTGGCTTAAAGGATAGTCTTAGCGACGGATCAAGCGACGATTTAGAAAGGCTGGCTAACATTAAAGAACTTGTCACCCTTGCCACAAAATATGATAATTTAGAAAACGGTTTAGAAAAATTAATTGAGGAAGCATCCCTCTTTAGCGAACAAGACTCTCTAGACCAAAAGGAGTCTGGAGTAAAACTTATGACCGTTCACGCCGCTAAGGGGTTGGAATTTAAGGTTATTTTTGTAACTGGCCTTGAACAGGATTTATTCCCTTACTCCAAAGACGACAAAGAAGATGATGAGGAAGAGAGAAGATTATTCTATGTCGCCATAACCAGAGCTAAAGAAAAACTATTTTTAAGCTATGCAACAATTAGAACTATTTTTGGCAACAAGCAAGTAAATAATCCGAGTGAATTTATATACGATATTCCATCCGAATTAATTAATTTTGAACAAGTCTTTCACTCAAAAAGGGAAAAAGTAATCTATCTGGATTAATGCTAAAATAAAAACATGATTCATTATCCTAAAAAATCTCTTGGACAAAATTTTTTAAAATCTGAAAATATTTTAAATTTAATGTGCCAAACATCTTCAATTAAAGAAGGTGAAGTTGTTTTGGAAATTGGACCGGGTAAAGGATCCTTAACCAAAAAAATACTTAGTTCTGGCGCTTTGGTTATCGCTATTGAAAAAGATGACGAGCTTTTTGCTTTCCTTAAAGAAAAGTTCAGTCAAGAAATTGATGAAGGAAAATTAAAACTAATCAATCAAGACATTTTAGACTGGCAAATAGATGAAGTAAAAACAGATTATAAAATTGTTGCTAATATTCCATACAATATTACTGGGCTAATTATAAAAAAGTTTCTGTCTGACAAAAAATTACCAAAAAGCATGACCTTGTTGGTTCAGAAAGAAGTAGCCGAGAGGATTGTTGCGAGAAACAACAAAGAAAGCATCTTGTCTTTAAGCGTCAAAGCTTATGGCCAAGTTAAATATATTAAAAAAGTTTCTAAAAAATTATTTAACCCGTCACCTAAAGTTGATTCAGCTATAATTAATATTTTCAATATATCTAAAGATAATTTTCCCCAAAAAGAGCTTGAAAATAAATTCTTTTCATTAATTAAAGTTGGTTTCTCGCATAAAAGAAAAGTTTTAATTAAAAATCTAGAGATTATTACACCCAAAGAAAAGTTAGAAAAATGTTTTCAAGAATTAAAAATGGATACAAAAATTCGCCCCGAAGATGTTTCTTTAGATAAATGGCTAGAATTAAACAAAAAGTTATCAAAATAACTAGGCTTTTTTGTAAAAAAGTAATATAATATAAGCTGTATCTGATAGATTTTCTTTTTGTATGGATAATTTTAAAAAATACCTACCTAGTAAAAACTTCATCAGCCTAGTTTTGTTAATAATAACCTTTGTTTTAATATTTTTTATTGGCAAGGGAGTTATTTCTTTAATAAAAAACAGGGAAAGAAAAGATGGGGTAAAAGAACCTGAAATTGTTTCTATTAAAGAAATTATTGACGAAGACGACAATAACAACGGCATCCCAAACTGGGAGGAGTATTTTTGGGGATTAGATCCTAAAAAAGATGGTAAGAAAAACAGAGAATTTGTCTTGGCTAAAAGAGAGTTAGCTAATCAAAACACTGGGAATGAGGTTAAAGGGGAACCAGTTGTCTTAACCGAAAACGAGGCATTATCCCGTGATTTCTTTGTGGCCATGCTAGCCTTATCCGAAGAAGGCTTGTTAGATGAAAACTCAATAGACACAATCGCTGAAACAATGGGACAAAAAATTATTGCAGATCCAATCGTTGATAAATACACCAAAGATCAAGTTATTATTGAAAAAAACCCTTCAGTTGATTCAGTCTTAAATTATGGAACCAAAATAACTGACTTGTTTGAAAAATACAGCTTAGAAAAAGATATCGGGGAAGAGATAAAGATAGTGGCTCTTGGGGTAGGAGATAACGATACCACAGCCATGCGAGCTGTTAGAACTATAGCTGAAGGTTATCATCTTTTGGGACAAGACATTATGAATATCCCCGTGGCAGAAGATCTATCCACAGTCCATCTTGATATTGCTAATAATTGCGAAAAAGTGTCTATATCAATAGAGGGCATCGCCGAGGGACTAGAAAAACCAGACAATGCCCTGAGAGCACTAATAAACTATCAAAAATATTACAACGATTTAATTAATAATCTTAGCAAACAAGAATAAAATTCTTTTTTGGTATAAAAATGATATAATAGTAGAGGTAATCATTATGAAAAAAGGAGCAAGAAAAAAAATAAAGCAGGTGATCCTTTCAATCCTTTTCTTGGGACAAATATTTTTGTCCCCAATGATGGTGGGAGCGTCCTCTTTGATTAACTGGGAAAATCCGAACAAAAATGGTGATAATCCTTATAAAATTGATTTCAGCAATATTATTAATTCGGGTCTGTTAACTCAAGTTGTAGCCTGTACTGGTGTTACGAATAAAATAGCTGGGGTAATATTTGGAATAGAAAATTCTCTAAAAGATTCAATTACCAAGCTTAAAGAAAAAAAACAGAAAGCGAGAATGTGCAACCTTACAAAGGGCTCGGCCGAATCCGTCGTTGGGTCAGTTATACAAGTAAACAATTTAACGCAAGCTCTAGAGTCTATCATTGATTGTGATGCTTATGCTAATCAGGTCTTTGACCCAGAAACCTCAGAAGCAATAAGTGAACAGACCGCAGCTGACGACAAGAGAGAACTTATCAGAACTTGTTTTAATGGTATTGCTTACACCTTGGCCAAGAATCAATTAACCTCTATCGCCCGAAATACCTTAAATTGGGTTA
>DAOQRR010000017.1:0-8464 GCA_035355875.1 Minisyncoccota bacterium | reverse complement strand
GTAATAAAGAGATATTTGCTCTATGCCATACATATCCTTAATGCGAGATATTTCTTTCTTAATATCTGACTGGTTTAGGGTGGCTACTTCTGAGGAATAAGCATTTTCACAATCTAGAATTGGGCTGGTCAGTAAATAATTTTCATTTTTATCTCTACTAATATTTTTTTTACCTCCAGTATCACTTTTTTGAATAATTAAAATAATACCAAGAACTATTAAACAGGCCAAGAGGAATAAATTTAACCAAAAGTTAAATTTTTTATTCTCCGATATTTTCTTTATAGTTTTTGACATAGAGATTTTTTATCTTATCTCAAAACCCATTTGATTAAGCTTAGTATATATAGCTTCGGTGATCGGGGCTATCTCAGCATCTGTTAAGGTCTTCTCTTTAGACTGAAATACTAGACGATAGTTATATGATATTCTGTCTTCCTTGGCAAATTTATCTATTAATTTAGGTTCTCTTGCCAACAATTGCCCACCAAAATCTTTATATATATCAACTAAAACGCTAGGATCTGTTTCTTTGCTAACCCAAACAGCAATATCTCTTACGATAAAAGGATAAACTGACCAAGGTTCAAAATAATGATTTTCTTGACTGTCTTTATTAAAGACAAGATCATATTCCTCAGACTCTATTCCTTTTACAAACTCTAACAAGGACTTCTCGGTAATATTTTTCTTGTTCCCATAAGCCACCCTAATTTCTTCTTTGTCTTTTAAGAAGACCGTCCCCACCTCAAATATCTTTACCTCATCTAAATTAAGTAACGGTAAGTTTTTTATATTTAAATCTATGCTCTCCCTAAGACCATCTGTTAAATTGTCGCGTAAAAAACTTTTATCTGAAGCAGCCGCTAAAATAGAAATTTTTCCTTTATCCCTAAAGACTGAGGTCAAAACTTCCTTATATCCATCTTTAATTAATTTATTTTTGGCAATATTTATGTTCTGCCAGATTGTGTCATCTTTTTCTTGTTGTTCTATTTTTGGTAAAACAGGTTCTATCTTATCGTAGCCATAAACTCGTCCTATCTCTTCTACTAAATCATGTGGTCCATCAATGTCTAATCTTTCATCTGGAATCATTATTTCCCAACCATCCTGGTTTGGATTGTAATCATAGCTATAATTATTTAATATCTTTTCTATTTCTTCTTTTGTTATATTAATTCCCAATAATTGAGAAACATAGTCTCTTTCTAGGTAAACTTTCTTGTCTTCTTTTTTTTGCTGATATTTATCAACAATCTCTTCAAATGAAGATTGGGGACAAGTTTCTTTTATCAAACTAGAAATTTGATTCATAACGCGAAGACAAATATTGGGACTAATTTCGTTTTCATATCTTTTAACGGCGTCAGTCATTATGCCTAATTTTCTAGCCGTTCGCCTTATGCCAACTGGGTCAAAATTAGCCACTTCAATTAAAATATCTATTGTCTTTGGATTCACCCCCGAACCTTCTCCGCCTTTTATCCCAGCAATAGCTAAGGCCTTGGCCTCATCACTAATAACTAAATCTTCTTGGCTAAGTAGGGTTAATCTATTTTCTTCTTTATCATCAAAAGACAAGAGGTTTATTTTTTCTTCAGTATTAGCTTGGCGAACAATAATTTTAGAGCTAACTAATTTATTTAAATCAAAAGCATGAACAGGTTGCCCGCTATCAAAGAGGATAAAATTAGTAATATCAACTATATTATTAATACTTCTCTGACCAATACTTTCTAATAATTTAATAAGCCAGTCTGGAGATGTCCCTATTTCTACATTTCTAATTATCCGTCCAACATATCTTCTACATAAAGGAGATTTTATTTCTATTTCTAACTTAGTTGGCTCCCCTTTTATTTCCTCCTCCTTCCCATCTTCAAACAAAAGACCCAATAATCCTGCAATTTCTTTAGCCACTCCCCTGTGTGATAAAAGATCGTGGGCTCTATCTGGTAAAACATTTAAATCAAAGAGAACATCACCACTTGGTAATTTTTCTACATTTTCTAGTTCGCAGACTTTAAAAGTAATTAGATTTTCTAATTCTTCAGCGGATGGAATATTTTTAATATATTTTTTAAGCCAATTGTATGAGATTAACATAATTTTAGAATTGATTAATTCTTAAGTCTCCTTGGTAAGAATATCTAACATCTGGAATTTTTAACTTCATAACAGCTAAGCGGTCAAGCCCAATTCCGAAAGCAAAACCTTGATATTTTTTATCATCTAAGCCACAATTTTTTAAAACATTTGGGTGAACCATGCCAGCGCCTAAAAGCTCTATCCATTTATCACCTCTTTTCAAATCAACTTCAAAACCAGGCTCAACGAACGGGAAGAAACTTGGTCTAATCCGAATATCAACATCTTCTCCAGCAAAAAACTTCTTGAAAAAACCGAGCAAGACTCCTTTCATGTGAGAAACAGAAATATCACTGCCAATAACCAAACCCTCTATTTGAAAAAATTGCATTTCGTGTGTCGCGTCTGTTGATTCATTTCTAAAAACTTTTCCAGGAACAATAATAGCAAAAGGTGGCTTCTTGCCTTCCTTAACAAGATTTTCCATAAACCTGATCTGAGTGTTGGAAGTATGCGTCCTTAAGACCATTTTATCTTTACCTTTAATAAAAAATGTATCTTGCATATCACGAGCTGGGTGATCTTGCGGTACGTTTAGGGCATCAAAATTATGCCACTCATCCTCCATTTCTGGACCCAAGACAACTATGAAACCCATCTCTTTAAAGATAGAAATGGCTTCATTTTTTATTAAAGTTAAGGGGTGCAAACTACCCTTTTGATATTCTTGCATATTTAAAATACTAGCATTTTTAAGACTAATCGTAAACAAAATATAAAAATCTACATATTGCACCAAGGACAATCTGGTTTCCCGCAACCTTTTTTCAAAAACTCCATTGATAAAACATCTTGAGCCATCATATTTATTTCTTGTTTTAATTTGTCTAAATGTTCTTCTGTGACCTCTAGGGTGTATTGTTCATATTGTCCTTTTTTATTTTTCTCTAAAAAGTCTAGTGTGCTTTTATTTATTTTAATCTTCTTGTCTGAAGACTCTAACAACAGATGGTAGAAAATTATTTGTCTTTCATAATTAGCCCTATCTTCTTTCGATTTTTCAGAAAATGGCTTTCCTGTCTTATAATCTATTAAGTTAACTTCCCCTTCGTAAGCATCATCAAGGTATTCTATTTTATCAATTTTTCCATTTAGGGTTATGGTCTGTTTGTCTTCTAGCTCAAAAGCTCTTTCTGGACCAACTTCTGTTTTAGTTTTACAAACCCAATCGTCTTTATATTCGTCGTAATAATCCGATAAAAGATTATGCCCTCTTTGCCTAATTTTTTCTTCTTCAGCCAAACTAAGCATATTTTTCTTTAGGGTTATTTCAAATTTTTCTAACAAAACATTTTTCGGTAAAATTTTTCCTTCTTTACCTGAGTCTTTGAAAAATAATTCTAAGGCTCGGTGAACTATACTTCCAAAAATTAAAGTCGTGGAATAGACATCTGGAATCCTAATAAGATTCTTGTATAAATATTTTTTGGGACATTCAAGGTAATTATTTAAAGCTGAAATATTCAAACCTCTCTTAAGAAAAAGCTCTCTTATATAATCAGGATCAAATAATGATTGTTGTCTTTCTTCAAAAGCCATAAATGAGTTTAGTTTATCTATATTTTTTTCTTCATAAGCACTCATGTTCTGATGTTCTTTAAATTGTGGGTCAATCCCTTCTATAAACTCTGAATATTCTTGTTTACTCCCCCTGTTGTCTGTTTTGGAAAAGGATATTGCTAGCTCTTTCTTGGCTCTAGTCATAGCCACATAAAAGAGTCGCCTTTCATCTTCTTCGTCTCCATCATATTGATAAACGGGTAATGATAATTTCCAGCCACCCCCTCTAGATTCCCAAGATTTCCTAGTGACATTTATAATATAAACATATTCAAACTCTCGCCCCTTTGAGCCGTGAGCAGTCATTAAAGAAACCCCATTGATAATTTCTGGGTCAGTACTTTCAATATCTAATTTATATTTATCAGACGAATCAACAAAATAAATAAAATCTTCTATGCCGTATCTTTTCTTTGCTTGATCTTGTTTTTTTATTTCATCAAATAATTTATCTAGCTTTACTAGCTTAGACCTACTGTCAGCCGATGATAACATATATTTAAGATAACCTATTCTATCCAAGAAAAGCTTAAAGAAGGTTGGAAAATCTCTATTTAGCGATTCGGTTTTTAAATCTTTTATATTTTTAACTAAACTTTGAACTAGGTCTATCTTATTAAGACCAATCTCTTTTAGCTTTTCTTCTTGCTCTATTATTGAAAAAATTGATTTTCTCTCTTCCCCTCTAAGAGAATCTCGTTTACTCAAAATCCTAACAACATCATATGAATCTAAGCCAAGAAAATTAACGAATAAAACTTTAGCTAAGTGGTAATCATCGTCAGGATTATTAATAACCCTTAGTATGTTTATAAGATTAATAATATCGTGATCTTCTAATATATTATCTCTAGAAAAAATAGTGTACGGTATTTGATAAAAATCAAAAATTGTTTTAATTTCTCTAATTTCCTTGTTGGCTCTATATAAAACAGCAATTTCTCTCGGCGAAACTCCTTTCTCTATTTTATCTTTTATATCTTCGGCTAAGTGAAGAAATTCAAATTTATAATTAGAAAATTCTCTGATTTTTATTTTTTCATTTGGATTTTGACTATTTGCATGCAAAACAGCTGAATCTTCTAAGCCATTTGATTTGATGATTAAACTGTGAGCTCCATCTAAAATATTTTGAGTGGAACGGTAATTTTCTGTTAGAGTTATTTTTTTAATATCTTTGTATAATTCTTCAAATCTAGCAAATGTTTTTTCACTAGCTCCCTGAAATCTATAAATAGATTGTTTGGGGTCACCAACTGTAAACAAATTAGGATGTCCTTCTAAATGGGGAGCATCAGATAATAATTCTAGAATAAAATTTTGACCCTCGTTGGTATCTTGGTGTTCATCAACTAAAATATATTGATATTTTTCCTCCACCTCTGCTCTAAGATCTTTATTCCCCTTTAACTCTTTAAGGACAATTAAAATCATGTCTGAAAAATCATATAGGCTTCTTTTCTCTAATTCTTCTTGATAAGCCTTAAAGATAATCCCTAATTCTTCGGCTTTGGCAATTTTTTTGTCTATTTTTTCTTTTTCAGCTGGTTTCAAATCCCCTTTTTTGTAATCTTTAGAATTTTTCTTGTAATAAATATCTTCGTCACTTAAAAGATCTTTCTGCCAAACTGGTAAAGAATTGATAAAATCTAGGGGCGATAATCCATCTCCTTTAATAGCTAAAATGCCTTTGGCTATTTTATTTAGGAAAGAAAACTTGTCGTTAAAAGAAACTAAGTGTTCAAAATCATTTTTATCAATTATATTTTCTATAATCTCTACTCTCTCTAAAGCTTCTATAACCCTAAAACCCTCTAGCTTTTCAAAATAAAAACTAAATTCTTTAATTATGTGCTCGCAAAAAGCATGAAAAGTAAATATGTTTACCCGATAAGCTCTATCGCCAATAATCTCAATGAGCTTCTCTCTCATTGAAATAACTCCGGCTGTGGTATAAGTTAGGGCTAAAATATTTTCTGGGCTTGTATCTGTCTTTTTTAAGATATTAGCAATGCGGACAGTCAGAATCTTCGTTTTACCAGTTCCTGGTCCAGCCACTACCACAACTGGGCCTTCTGTGGTATCAACAGCTTGTCTCTGTTTTTCGTTTAGCTGATTAAGAGTTTTTTCGAAATCTTCATTTAACATATAATTATTATACTGTTAAAACCCCCATTAAACAACACGATCATTTTTCCCACATGTCGGACATGTGGGAGCGTTCCCACATGTCCGACATGTGGGAAACTAAACTTTCTTTTTACAACTTAGCCATCCTAAGATTTCGTTATCAAAATCTTCAATATCTTTAAAATAATTGGGGAAACTTTTAGTATTAAGAATTTTGTTTTCTTTTCTACCAATATTCTTATAATCAAGGTAACTGCTCCATTTATATTGATCTAAAAATTCTAGAACCAATTTAATGTCTTTTAGCCCCTCCTCTTTCCAATCTTCTTGAATAATTTTTACGGGGTTTAAGTGGATATAGGAAAAAAGATATTTAGCTTGATTGTCTCCCTTAATGTGTACCGCTTTGAACGATCCCTCAAATAAACCACCCGTTCTATCGTATTTCTTATTAAAATATTTTACATACGAAGTTGAGAGCTTTCTCATAAATTCAGATATGTAATTTTTCTCATTATTTTCCCACTCATCAGACCTCTCGGGATCTATTGTTAAATAAAGATGAAAATGATTTGGCATTAAAACCCAAGCCCCAATGGAAATAATTTGCTCTCCTCTTTCAAATTTAAAAGCATCTATTTTGGGGTCAACAATATTATCTCTAAATTTAAAATTAATTTTGGAGTTACAAATAAAAAGCAGTTTAGTAAAATGTTTATAGTCAGATTCATCTAAAAATATCTTTTGCTTACTATTCCCTCTGTTATAAATATGATAATATTCTCCTTTTATAAATGGGGTTTTCCTTGTTGCCATATATTTTGGTCTATCGCTTTTCCCACATGTCCGACATGTGGGAAATTATTTTTGCATATAAGCTAACCAGTAATTTCTTTTATAAAGACGACCTCCGACATTAGCATAGCCTGACTTTTTATCTAATTTTAATATCTTAAAATAAGGCTCGTATGTTTTTATAAAATCAGCACGAGAAAAAACCCTTTCAACTAGTTTTATGTCTGGCATTATATATGTATCTTTTTCTTTGGCTGGATTATTCTTTAATAAATTTTGGGCGTTTTTATCCCCCTCTTTAGATAGGGCTCGGACAAATAAATAACCATCTTTCTTGAGAACTCTACTCACTTCTTTCAAGTATATTCCTCTTCCCTTCTCATCTAAAGAATTAGACGATGTAACATCTAACACTAAATCAATGCTTTCATCTTCTATGTTATACGGCTGGCCAATATCAGCTAAACGATAGTCAACTAAAACCCCATCTTCTTTGGCTCTCTGTTTAGCAATTTCTAAGGCTTCTTTTGATATCTCAAAAGCGATGACTTGATTGTCTAAACTAGCTAAATAATTTGCATTTCGGCCAGTGCCAGCACCTAGGTCTAAAATTGTTCGCTCCGTTAATTTATAATCTTGTTCTTTTTTTAAAAATTTAAAAAAACGCAAAGTGTCAGCTTGCGGTTTGTCTTTCTTGGTTAATAATTTAGGATTCTTATATTCTTTTTCCCAAATATGACCTTGATTAAGCATAATATTAAAATTAGTTTTACTTTTTTTCTTCTTTCTCTTCTCTGTCCTTCTCTTCTTCCTTTTTTTCTTTTTCTTCTTTATCTTTTTGTTTTTCAGCTTCAATCTCTTGTTCTTCTTCCTTAATCGCTTTTCTGATCATCTTTCTCTTAACATAAAAATTCATCATTGAAAAAGTTATCATGCTAGCAAAGATAATTCCAATAATGTTTATGATGAAAAGCAAAAGTGAGCCACTAATAACTGGCCAGCTTAGTTTCGCTAGGCCAATTCCTATAACTGCAAGGGGTGGAATAATGGCAACTGATATAGCTATACCAGGGAGGGTTTCTCCTAATTGTGGCTTAACTGAGGCGAAAGATGCTGCTAGCCCTGCGACAATGGCAACACACATATAAAGCAAAGAAGGAGCTGTTCTTGATAAAATTTCACTATTCATCTCCCTGCCTACAACATTGTGAAAAAGAAGAGTAACAACAACAGATGCAATTATAGCAAAAAGCATAGCTTTCAAAATTGAATAAAAAGACCTAGTTACTAATTTAGGATCCGAAATAGATAAGCCCAAAGATAATCCCAAAATAGAATAAAGGACCGGGGCAATCAACATACTACCGATAATAATAGCTGAATTATTGAGCAAAAGGCCGAGAGTGGCCATAATAACAGACAATATAACCATCATAAAAAAATCATGATTGGGCATACTCCCTTTCATTATTTTCTCTACGGCTAAGGATTTATCTTCTTCTGTCAGGTTATTAAATAAAGACATCTGTTTTTGTATTATAACATAAAAAATATATATTGGTACTGGCCATCCTTTTAAAGACTTTCTAAAACATTTCTTTACCGCCCCAAACCTATAGGTTTAGGTCGGTATTTTTATTTTTTTATTTTATATTTTCCAATTTTAATTCTCTCTATCTTGTAAGCTAAAGTTGGTATTTTTATTTTTTGACCGAGAGTATTAGCCAATACTCTAACATGAGTTCCACTACTACATTTTATATTAAAACTAGCTATGAAATAAGATTCTTTTTTATCTATTTTATCTAACCAGGATTTCTTTATTTCT
>DAOQRR010000016.1:0-8482 GCA_035355875.1 Minisyncoccota bacterium | reverse complement strand
TTGCCAGATTTATTTTAATTAGTTAAATTATAAATATTGCTTGGGTAGCTCAGTTGGTAGAGCGCTCCCCTGAAGAGGGATAGGTCGGCAGTTCGATCCTGCCCCCAAGCACAAAATTCTTTAACCCGTTTTAGATTTTTAAATCTAAAACGGGTTGTTAGAATTTTAGTGTCCCGTCACCAATTTCAACAAAATTTAAATTATCACAATAAAATAAATTTCTATCTAAACAAACAAGGGCTACTAGGTATTTATATAAAAATTGGTGTGGGGGCACAAATCCCAAACAAGTTGTTAGAATTTTAGTGTCCCGTCACCAATTTCAACAAAATCTAGATTATCACAATAAAATAAATTTCTATCTAAACAAACAAGGGCTACTAGGTATTTATATAAAAATTGGTGTGGGGGAGGTGATACTCTACTTTTGCAAACCAATCCCATGGGATTGGTTTGCAAAATTGGGACAAAAATTTTCCCATATATTTTCCCCACATGTCCGACATGTGGGGAAAACAAAAACACCTCGGGTTTTGGCCCGAAGTGTTTTTCTTATTAGATTGATTTGATTTTCAGTTTTGTCTCTCTGTTTTTATCTAGTTTTGGAAGTTTGATAATGAGTAATCCGTGTTTTTCTACAGCCTCGGCTTCTTCTGGGTCAACTTCTTCTGGTAGGGAAATAGTTCTAGAGAACGAACCCCAGTAAAGTTCCTTAACAAAATAGTTATCTTTTTCTATAGATTGATTTTCTTCTCTCTTACCCTTAATCGTAACCATATCTCTCGTAATGGTGATGGATAAATTATCTGGCTGAACACCAGCGACCATTGTTTGGACAATTATGTCTGTTGGGGTTTGATATAAATCAACGGTTAACTCAGCGTCAGTTTCCTCCTCCCAAGGTTCCTCTTTATTAACTTCTATACTTTTAGATTCACCGTTTGATCTTGATGTTTTCTTGGCATTTCCTTCTTCATAAAAGTCGTCCTCTAATTCATCTTCATCGACTCTAATATTGCCAGTTAATCTTTCTAAAAATGATTTTTTCTTCATATTGTTTTTTCTTTAAGTACAGGACCATATTTTCCCATACGCTTAAGTTTCTCAAAGATGAGAAGATTAATAATAGTTGTGACCCACAAAAATCCGAAGACTGAGAGAAAATTCTTACCGCCCTCTCTCATTATAAGTAAATTAAAAATACTATGCAACACAATAGCCCCCAAAAGACCAACATAAAGGTAGCGCTTTTTCCTTTTTTTGAGGAAAAAGGCTAATCCTAATGCGCTACCAACCATAGAGCTAGCCACGGCATGAAGTAGAGTTGAGCCAAGAAATCTTAAGTTTCCGGTTAATAATCCAACAGTTGCTCCGCTTGTATCAAAGGCTCCACACAAGTAAAGAATATTTTCTAAGGCAGCAAAACCCAAGGCGGTTGAGATACAATAAATAGGGTAATCTATTGGTTCATCAACATGTTTATTTCTATAAATAATCAAAAAGACAGCTGAAAATTTTACAACTTCCTCTATTATGGCCCAAACTAGAATTTTTAAATCACTATCTTTGTCTAAAAAATTAAGTGAATATTTTTCTAAATAAACTGCCAAAAAAACGCTTAAAGCCCCAACCACAAAAGATAAGACGATTAAGCCAATTGGTTCGGGATGTTCTTTGTCTTCATGTCTTATCCAAAACCAAAGCCAAAAGACAGTGGGAACCAAGCCGATTAAAATAGCTAGGATTAAACTTTTTGGATCTTGTGTTTGAAAAATCATTTAATAGGCCACTCCTCTATAATTAATAATTTTTTGTTATCTATTGGGAGCATACTCCACAGCTCTTCAGTTAAAAATGGCATAAATGGATGAAGAACTTTTATAATTAGGCTAAGAGTCCCAATTAAAAATTGTTTTCTAGAAATCTTAGCTCTGTCATCATTATTAGAAAATATTTTTTTACTATCTTCTAAGATAACATCAGCCAGTGAGTGCCAAGTGTATTGGTATATTTTTTCACTAGCCATATAGAATCTAAATTCTTCCATATCGCGAGTTATGTCTTTGATAAACTCGTCTCTCTCTTTAATTAAAGATAAATCATTGTCTGTAAAATCACTAAAAGATTGATTGTATTTTTCATCTCGGCATGCTTCTAAAATAAATCTAGATATATTCCAAACCTTATTGGCAAAATTTTTATTGGCTTTAACTCTTTCCTCCGCCCATTTCATATCGGTTCCAGGAGTATTACCGACAACGAGTGCCATTCGTCCAGCATCTGCTCCAAACTTATCGGCAATTTCTAATGGATCTACACCATTATTTAGCGACTTAGACATTTTTCTACCTTTGGCATCTCGGACTGTGCCGTGAAGGTATATTGTCTTAAATGGGATAGTTCCCAAGGCGTAGCCCGTCATTAAAATCATCCTAGCTACCCAAAAGAATAAAATCTCATAACCAGTTTCTAAAACATCTGTTGGGTGGAAAAAAGATAAATCATCATTTTCCTCTGGCCAGCCAAGGGTAGAGAATGTCCACAGGGCAGAGGAAAACCAAGTATCAAGAGTATCTTCATCTTGAGTCCAGCCATCTCCAAGAGGAGCTTCTACTCCGCAATATATCTCTTCTCCTTTATACCAAACAGGTATTCGGTGACCATACCAAATCTGACGAGAGATACACCAATCTTTTAAGTTATCTATCCAGTGAAAATATGTTTTATCAAAATAATTAGGGATAATTTTAATCTGTCTATTTTCAACAACTTTTCTCATTATCTCTTTCAAACTAACATTGCTCCCACTTTTTATACCTTCTATTTCAGAGTGATTTATTTTAAAAGGTTTATCAACGGCCACGAACCATTGGAGCTTAGGAAGAGGCTCTACAAGACCTCCAGTCCTTTCGGCGGTTGAAACATTTTGGTCTATTTCTTCCTCTTTTTCTAATAAATTATTCTCCCGTAGCCAATTAACAACTTCTTCTCGAGCGTCTATTACTTTTTGGCCAACGATTTTTTCATTTCCAACCATCATCCTAGCTTTTTCATCTATAACTTGAATGACTGGCAAATTATTGGCTTGTCCCATTTCCCAGTCAATCATTGAGTGAGCCGGGGTGACACCTAATGCACCTGTTCCAAACTCTCGGTCAACTTCTTTGTCGGCGATAATTTTAATTTTTAATTTAACTCCGCAGAAGTCTTCAATCCAAAAAGTTTGACCAATATATTTTTGGTAACGAGGATCATCTGGATGAACGGCGACAGCTGAATCTCCCAGTTTAGTTTCTGGTCTTGTGGTTGAAATAGAAATAGGGAAGTCTTTAGAGTATTTGAAAGTATAGAATTTTGCTTTTCTTGGTTCATAAACTATTTCATCATCAGAAATAGTCGTTTGTCCTTTGGGATCCCAGTTAACTATTCGGTAACCTCTATAGATAAGACCATCATCATACATTTTTTTGAAAATAGTCCTAACAGCTAAATTTCTCTTTTCATCTAAAGTAAAAGCTTCTCTTGACCAGTCACAAGAAGCCCCAAATGTCTTAAGTTGTGAAATTATAGTTCCATGACTTTTTTCTGCAAAAGCCTCAATTCTTTTTAATAATTCTTCTCGTCCAATATCATACCTAGATTTATTTTCATTTTTCTTAATATCTTTTTCAACTTTAGATTGAGTGGCAATGGCGGCATGATCAGTCCCCGGTAGCCAAAGAGCTTTTTTACCTTGCATTCTGTTGTATCTAATCATAATGTCTTCAACCGTTATCATCAGGGCGTGTCCCATGTGTAAAACGCCAGTCACATTTGGTGGAGGCATCATAATAGAATATTTTTCTTTATGTCTTTCAGGTAAGTTGTCGGGATTAAAAAAACCCGACTCCTCCCATTTTTTATATATTCTTGGTTCTGTTTCTTTAGGATCGTAAGGCTTTAAAAGCTTTTCATTTATTTCCATGTTAAAAATATAGCATTTTTGAGCCTATTTTTCAATTAATGAATATCTTAAAAATTTTTACAAACTTAAGTTTCCGTTGGCATTTAGTTTTCTAGATTTCTTTTTATCTTTGAATTGGAAATATCCAGCTACGGCGATCATTAATCCATTATCTCCGCTTAATTTTTTGGAAGGGAAAAAGACTTTAGTTTCTTTATCAACGCTTGATCTAATGACTTCTTCTAATCGATTATTTGCAGAAACTCCACCCCCAACGATTAAGGTTTTTATTTTGTATTCTTTTAAAGCTCGCAATGTTTTAGAAGTTAAAACTTCTATGACAGAGTCCTCAAACTCCTTAGCTATTTTTTGCTTAATTTTTATATCGTTTAAAATTTTTGGATTTTTTTCTTTGAGGTCTCTGATTGTATACAAGACAGCAGTCTTTAGTCCAGAGAAAGAAAAATCATAGTCTTTTGAGTTTATCATTGGGCGAGGGAATTTTAATTCTTGGCTTGAGTTTGTGATTTTTCCTCGCTCCTCTTTAGCTAATTTAGAAATTTCTGGTCCACCGGGATAGGGAAGTTCAAGCATTCTGGCAACTTTATCAAAAGCTTCTCCTGCGGCATCATCTCTTGTTTTGCCTATTTTTTTATATTTCATCCAATCTTTTATTAAAACAAGTTCTGTATGTCCACCCGAGACAAGTAGGGAAAGAATCGGAAACATTTTTTTGTCTTTATTTACCACAAAAGTATTTTTATCTTTTGGATAGACCGAAAAAATATGACCCTCCATATGATTAACGGGAATAATTGGAACGCCTAAATAAGTGGAAAGTGCCTTAGCAAAACTAATTCCAACCCAAAGAGCTGGTTCTAATCCAGGTCCTACTGTTACGGCAATAGCGTCTATCTTGGGTTTATTTGTCTTCTCAAAAAAACTTATAAAGTCATTAAATAAATCATTTTCTCTTTCCAGTATCTTTTTTATTTTAGATTTTAATTTAGAATCAATTGTTTTATTTTTCTTGCTAATTTTATAAAGACCTGCTTCAACGAGTGTCTTTTTTAAAACATCTAAAATGTTTTTACTATGCTCTCTTTTGGCCATCATGGGGAAAACTCCACCATACTTTGAGTGGATAGCAATTTGCGAAGAAACCTCGTTACCCAATATCTTAAAAGAGACCAGGTCTTTATTTTCTCTTGCTTCAATAATTGCAATTGCTGTTTCGTCGCAGGAAGTTTCTATGGCTAATATCTTCATTTTATCAATGCTCTTTTTTATCACGGCTTTAATATATCACAATGTTAATTATTTGACTATTTTGTGGTATTATTTTGATATGGAGAAGAAAAAAATTATTACTTTAGCTGGTAGTTTGGGGAGCGGAAAATCTTCTACGGCAAAAAGACTAGCTGATATTTTAAATTATGAGCATTATTCTACCGGAGATTTTATGCGCTCAATCGCTGATGAAAAAGGAGTTTCTTTAGTTGAGCTTAGTTTGCTTGCTGAAACCGATAGAAGTATAGACGAAGAGCTAGATAATAAAAACAAAGAAGTTGGCAAAAAAGAAAATGTAATAATTGATTCTCGTTTAGGTTTTTATTTTATTCCGCAATCTTTTAAGGTCTTTTTGAAGTTAGATCCTAAAATATCAGCAGAAAGGATTTTGAAAGATAAACAGACTAATAAAAATCGACAAAATGAAGCCAGCCAAGATTTTGATACAGAAGAGGGGATAATGAAAAGCATAAAGACAAGACAAGAAAGTGAGAGAAAAAGATATCAAGAATTGTATGGTATTTGGGATTACACTGATCCTCGTAATTTTGATTTAATAATAGATACTTCATTATTACCACTTGAAGGAGTCGTTGATAAAATAATAGAAGAGTATAACAATTGGTTGAAGGGTTAGTTTTATTAAAATAATTTTTAAATAAATGAAAAAATATATTTTGTTTTTATTGGTTCCGTTCTTGTTTTGCCCATTTTTTAATCTTCAGGCTGAGGTCGTAAATGATCTTTCCTTTATGCCGGAAAATGTTTGGTATTCCGGGGGAGAACTAAAAGATGGAGAAGTGGTTAATATTCATACAGCTATTTGGAACGGACTTGACGATAAGGTGTTAACGAAAATAGATTTTTATGATAGTGAGACTCTTTTGGGTTCCAGGGATTTATTAATAGAACAGAAGAGTTTATCGGAAGCTTCAATTAGCTGGAAAGTCACAGCCGGTGAACACTATATTTCAGCTAAAATCATTTCGCCAAAATTAGTCATTGATGGGGTTGAAAAAGACATAAAAGTTAGTTCAAATGAAACAAAAAAAGATCGACAAAAAATATCAGTTGTGATTAAAGATGAAGCCGGAGAAGAGGTTAAGACAAAAGATGCTTTTAATGGAATTCTTGGTCAAGCAGAAGATAAGGTTAAGGATATTTTAAATGAGGATACAGAGCGTAAAATTTCAGTTGTTTTTGAGTCCATAGAAAAATATCGTTTAGACAAAGCAGAACAAGTTAAAGGGTTTGCGGATGGGATGAAAGAAAAGATAGACGAAATTAAATCAGAAGACGAAGAAGCAGAAGAGGGGTTAGCGGGGTATAATGTTAAATTTTATTTTTGGAAAATTGTTCACTTCATTTTTGACAATAAAATAGCCTTTTATGTTGTTTCTGGACTATTATTATTGTCTATTTTAAGAGCCATATATAGAGCCTTTAGACACCGAACATAAAATGTTATAATGGCTTTATGTTAAAGAGGATTTTATTTGATCTAATTATACTTATTGCCATATTTATTTTACCTTGGTGGATAAACATACCGCTATTATTTATTGCTATTTTTAGTTTTAGAAATTTTTACGAGTTTTTATTATTTTCGGCTATAATATTTGCGGTTTACTCAGTCCCAGATGGACGGCTAATTTCTAACCAGTATTTTTACCTAGCCCTAGTCTCCTCTGTCTTTATCTTAATAGAACTATTTAAGAGACAGATTATCTTTTATAAGAAATAATTTTTTCGGTTATGAAAAGAAGATCTAAATATAATAGAATAAAAGACATTGATCCGGATGAGATTTTTTTAGATTCGGAGAATTTACCCAATTTCAACAAACAGCAATTTGAGGGTCGCTTAGAAAAACCAATCCCCAAAAGATCAATTATTTTTTTGAGTTCTTTTTTCGTTATTGTTTTAGGTTTTTTTGTTTGGCGAACAGTAGATTTACAAATAGTTAATGGGGAAGCTTATTTGGAGAAGAGTGAAAACAACACACTTAATAAACATCCTATTTTTGCCGACCGAGGTCTAATATATGACCGCAACGGAGTATTGTTAGCTTGGAATAAATGGCCCGAAGAAGATTTGGAAAAAATGTCTTTTCCTAAAAGAGCTTATTATTCTCTTCCCGGTTTCTCTCATCTCTTAGGTTACACTAGCGCTCCAGCTAAAGATTCCGCTGGTTTTTATTGGCAGGATCGTTTTGTTGGTAAAGATGGAGTTGAAAAATATTATGATGAAAAATTAACTGGTCAAAATGGTGTTAAAATAACCGAAACAGACGCTGTCGGCAAGGTTCAGTCAGAGAATATTGTCTTATTACCGATAGAAGGGGAAGACATAACTCTCACTATTGATAGTCGTATTCAAGAAAAGATGTATAAAGCTATATCAGAAATGGCACACAATGTTTCTTTCCAAGGAGGGTCAGGTCTTATTATGGATATTCAAAATGGAGAATTATTATCAATCGTTAATTATCCAGAATATGATAGTAATATTTTATCCGAAGGGAAAGATAAACAAAAAATAAATTCTTTTTTAGATGACAAGAGCAAAGTCTTTTTAAATAGATCAATTTCAGGATTATATAGCCCGGGCTCAATTGTTAAACCCTTTTTAGCCTATGGAGCTTTAGAAGAAGAAATTATTACTCCAGAAAAAGAGATTTTAGCTAATGGGACGATATCAATTCCTAATCCTTATTACCCAGGCTTGAAATCAATTTTCAAAGATCACGATGTTTTTGGTTATGTTGATATGAGACAAGCCATCTCAGTTTCTTCTGATATATATTTTTATGAAATTGGTGGTGGTTTTGAAGATCAACAGGGTTTAGGGATATCAAAAATTGATGAGTATTCCAAAATGTTTGGTCTTGGTGTTAAAACGGGTATAGATTTGAAAGGAGAACAAGGTGGATTAATCCCAGATCCAGTCTGGAAGGCTAAAGTTTTTGATGGAGACCCTTGGCGGGTGGGAGATACATACAACACAGCTATTGGTCAATATGGATTTCAAGTTACCCCTATCCAAATGGTTAAGGCCGTAGCTGTTTTAGCTAATAAAGGAAAATTATTTACTCCCCATATTTTAAAAGAAGACAATGAAAAAATTTTTTCTGAAGGAGAGTTGTTGTTGGATGAAGATAAACTTAAAGTAGTTTTTGAGGGTATGAGGATGGCGGTAACAGAAGGGACTTGTTTGGCTTTAAATACCCCAGAAGTGGAAGTAGCAGCT
>DAOQRR010000015.1:806-8645 GCA_035355875.1 Minisyncoccota bacterium | reverse complement strand
GTTTTCTGTGGTCAGAAAACATTGCTCCGCCTCACAAAAGCGAAAAAGACTGGAGAAGTCCAGTCTTTTTGGGTTCACGCTTTTGTGCCCCGTGGAGGATTCGAACCTCCGACCATCTCCTTAAGAGGGAGCTGCTCTACCAACTGAGCTAACAGGGCTTGTCTATTTTTAATTTATTTTTTAATAAGCACAAACAGAATTATTAAAACTTTTTATACTATATTATTTTTTAAACAAAATTACAAGACAAGGGCAGTCTTTACCAGCACCACAAAAATCAAACGGCCGTTTAATTTTGTAGTGCTTTATTTTTTTACAAATAGCCATACTTTACCCACTAAACGCTATCGCGTTAGGAAGGTAAAATGATTCAAGGTCTTCAAATCTCCACCACAAAGCTAACTCTTTGTGGGCGAAGGGAGATTTGAACTCCCAAGAGATTAATCTCATACGGACCTGAACCGTACGCGTCTACCAATTCCGCCACTCGCCCTTTTTATTCTTTCCTTAATAATTTCACCAATCCGTCCATTATTTTTTTTATCATTTCGTCGTCATATAAAGACAGGACAAAAACTGGTTTTTTAATTTTCTCAAATTTTTCTTTAATCTTTTTTATTTTCTCTTCATCATCTATTAAATCAACTTTGGTTAAAACTATAACCTCTTTTTTATCTAACAGAGTTGGGTCAAATTTTTCTAATTCTTTTCTGATTGTCTCGTAATTTTTGATTAATTCTTTTTGGTTCTTTAGTGAAAATGATTCAGCTATCGGCTCTAAAGAAACAAGATGAGCTAACATTCTAGTTCTTTTAATATGTCTTAAAAATTTAATTCCAAGACCTTTTCCACCACTAGCTCCTTCAATTAATCCTGGGATATCTGCAATAGTATAACCATGAAAATCACCTAAATTGGGATCTAGTGTGGTAAATTGATAACTCCCGATTTTTGCTTCTGCGTTGGTTAAAGAATTAAGCAAAGAGGATTTCCCTGCGTTAGGTAAACCAATTAATCCAATATCTGCAAATAACTCAAGTTCAACTTTGAAATTCCCTTCTTCTCCTTCTTTCCCTGGGGTTGCCTTCTTTGGTGTTGTATTTGTAGAAGTTTTGAAATTTTCATTTCCATAACCACCTAGACCTCCTTTTAAAAGTAATTCTTTTTGACCCTCTTTGTCCAAAGAAACAGATGCTCCGCTCTCTATGTTTGTAATAATTGAACCAACAGGTAGTTTTATAATCAAATCTTCACCGTCTCTTCCGTGACGGCTCATTCCTTCTCCGTCATATCCTTTTTCTGATTCAAATTTCTTCTGGTGTTTATATTTAGATAACAAATGAATATCGGGAACTGCTAGAGCGTAAACATCTCCCCCTTTTCCCCCATCTCCTCCATTGGGACCTCCTTTATCTATGAATCTTTCGCGACGCCAGCGAACAACCCCATCTCCTCCACGGCCAGCCTTTGCATAAAATTTTATTTCATCTATAAACATATTTATTCTTCTAATGCTTTCTGGACCAAACTAATAGCTCCTTCTTTTGTTAAACAAAAAGATACAAAACCACTTGTGTGACAAAAAATCACTCCCTTGGCCCCCGTTAGCTTTTCTAGTTCATTTTGATCTAATACCCCCCTCCAATCAACCGGAAATAATTTGCGACTTTCTAAAGAAAAATTGTCTTTCCTTATAGCTTCTGCTTTCCACTTTTTATCAGATGTTGGCATTATTACAAAAAGTGGCTCTCTGAAAGAAGATAGGACATCTTGATATAAATATCTTGGTAAGCTTTGTTCAAGGAAAATAACTCTTTTATCTTGCGCTCCTTCATATGCTTCTTTAATAATTTTTTCAGCCACAACATCATCTCTGGCAACAATTATTTCTCTCTTTAATATCTTAGCTGTCTTTTTAACTAGATCATTAAAAATTTTATCTGTATTCTGGTTATTTTCTAACCAAGTTGGATTCTCGGCCATCAAGTAATCTGATAGTAGATATGGCTTATATCCATCAAAAACTGGCTTCCATATTTGAACCCCATTATCACCTGCATCTATCGGAACAACAATTCTCTTATCTATTCTTTCTACCACGGCTTCATCACCCCCACAAATTAAAGGACCGTAGTGCTTCCAGATAAGACCAAAAGAGGAATAAGGGATACCGTTTTCCCTAACTGGAGCCCCTTTTTGATGGTGGTCAAATCTATTATTATCCGGATCATATATTCCTCCTATATCATAAACATAATCTGCTTCATTAACAGGCATCCCTCTCTTAATCCTTTTAATTTTGACCCTGCCTTTGTGCAATAAATAAAGAGCCGAGGTCACAAATAAATCATCGGCATGAAAACCTCCTCCATGGGTTACCAATATTTTCTTTTTTTTAAATAAATTCATCATAAAATAAATAAGCAATATATAGTGCTAGTTTTCTGAAACTAAAAATAAATTAATCAACTACACGAAATACTTTAGAGAAAAGCCAGTTTATGACTGAAACAACAATCGCTCCAACAAAAGCAGCAACAAGAGTTGAAACTTCAAAGCCTTTAATAAATGTCCCTAGATACCAGAATAAGATACTATTAATAACAAGCGAGAAAAGACCAAGAGTCAAAATATTTAGAGGTAAAGTCAAGACTTTGATAATAGGCTTAATAAACATATTAAATAAAGTTAAACAAGCACCAACGACTAAAGCTACCCAAATAGGATCTACAATAATCCCCGAAATAATTTTCGTTGTAACAAAAACTGAAACAGAAATCAAAACCCAATTTAAAATAATTTTCATCTTATTCTTAAAACTAAATAAATAATTGATCTACCACCTCACGAACCATTGCCCCATCTGCCTTACCTTTTAAATCTTTCATCAAAGACGACATGAGTAAACCTTTTTTAGAAGGATCTGAAAGACCAAGCTCATTTTTTTTGTCTTTAGCAATTTTTTCTATATCTTCTTTCCCCATCATCTCTGGCAAATATTCTGACAAGATGGCTAGTTGTTTTGTTTCCTCTTCTACCAAATCCATTCGACCCCCTTTAGTAAATTGTTCAATAGAATCTTTCCTTTGTTTTGATAAACGACTAATGACCGAAAGCGCCTCTTCGTCTGTTAATACATCTTGAGGCGTTCTTTTTTGAGCAACTAGCTCGTTGGTAAATGCAGTGACTAAACCCCGCATTACCTCTAGCCGAACCTTATCTCCGGCCTTCATAGATTCTTTTATTTGATCACGAATTGTTTGATGTAAGCTCATGGTTTAATTATACAAAATGTGTGGTAAAATACCAACATGAACAAACAAATCATTTTTTTTGACACAGAAACAACCGGCAACACTGAAAAAGACTATCTTTGCCAAATTGCATATAAAACCAGAGAACAATCTTTTAGTGCTCTTTATAAACCGCCCTTTAAAATTCCACCTGAAGCCTCTGCTGTCCATCATATTTCTAATAAAATGATAGAGGATAAGCCAACCTTTAAAGAAAGTTTAGACTATAAAGTAATTAAAGAATTATTTGAACACAAAGATAGTGTGGTTGTGGCTCACAACGCCATCTTTGATTTAAATATGCTCAAAAAAGAAGATATTGTTCCGAGGAATTTTATCTGCACATTAAGGGTTGCTCGACATTTAGACCCGGATGGAAAAATAGAAAGATATAATTTACAATACTTGAGATATTTCTTAGAAATAGAAATTGAGGCACAAGCACACGACGCCCTTGGAGATGTTTTGGTTTTAGAGAAACTTTTTGAAAGATTGTTTGATAAAATCAAAAAAACAGATAATTTGACTGACGAGAAAGTGTTAGAAAAAATGATAGAGATTTCTTCTCACCCATCTATATTTAAATTCTTTAATTTTGGTAAACATACCGGACAAGAAATTAGACAAGTCGCTGAAACAGATAGAGATTATCTGGAGTGGTTACTTAAACAAAAAGAAGAAGGAGATCAAATTGACGAAGACTGGATTTATACCCTCAGACATTATTTAGGGATGTTGCAATAAAAAAACCACACTCTTTCAAGTGCGGTTAGTGGGCTATCAAAGCATCTTCGTCGTATTCTCCCATAAAAGGAGACACGATAATGGCCAAAATGCCCAGGGTCACCCAGCCCAAAACGATAAGGGCTAGAGCGGGTAGCCAAAAGATAGCCACCACTAAAGATAATAATTTTTTCTCAAACACGGAAAAAATTATCCAAAAAAGAATGCTCGCAATCAGTGTGTATGCAAAGATTACAAGAAAATATAAGGTACCCATGGTCGAAAATACTCTAGCAAAAATTTTTGATTTTGTCAAAATATGTTTTTATTCTAAAATCTGATAAAATAAGGGGGTGCAAACAATAATTATTATTTCTATTATCGTTTTATTTATTTTGATAGCACTCATGCTGTTTATTCTTTTGAGACGCAAACAACCAGAAAAAAAAGACGACAATTCTCTTCAACTACTTTTAAACCAAATAAACGAAATATCTCGAACGCTTGATAACAAATTAGGAGAATCTCAAAAAGAAATAAGTCAATCAATGAGATATCAGGCAACCGAAACTTCCAGAATAATTGCTGATATTACAGAAAAAATAACCCGTCTAGACGAGACCAATAAACAAGTTGTTTCTTTTGCTGATCAGCTAAAAAATTTGCAGGACATATTAAAAAATCCAAAACAGAGGGGGGTTTTGGGTGAATATTATTTAGAGACCTTGCTTAAAAATGTTATGCCTCCAGGAAGTTACCAAATGCAATATCCTTTTGCTAATGGAACCATTGTTGATGCTGCTGTTTTTGTAAAAGATAAAATCATCCCGATTGATTCTAAGTTTTCGTTAGAAAATTATAACCGTATCTCAGAAACTAATGACCGGGCTGAGAAGGAAAGATTAGAAAAAATATTTGTAAATGATTTAAAAAATAGAATTGAAGAGACATCTAAATATATAGACCCAAGCCAAAACACAATGGATTTTGCTTTTATGTTTATCCCCCACGAGGCAATATATTATGATCTACTAATTAATAAAATAGGGGCTGTAACAGAAGAAACTGAAAACTTGGTTCAAAGAGCTGCTAGCAAATACAAAGTTATCATTGTCTCCCCTACTTCTTTCTTGGCTTATTTACAAACAGTCTTACAGGGATTAAAAGCCATGCAAATAGAAGAAAGTGCTAAAGATATAGTCAAAAGAGTTGGTGAACTTGGGACTCATCTCAGAGTCTACGAAGAATTACACCAAAAACTAGGTAATGCTTTATCAACTGTCGTGAATCATTTTAATAAATCAAATAATGAGTTTAGAAAAATTGATAAAGATGTCATGAGGATTACAGGAGAAACTATCGGCATAGAAAATCTAACATTAGAAAAACCTCAAAACGAAGAATAAAAAATCACAAACATAAGTTTGTGATTTTTTTATTTACAATCTTTTAAGCAACAATCTGGTCAACGAAAGATTCTTCTACTTCTTGCTTTGCGGGTTCCAGCCTTTCTCCCTCGCTTACCATTTCACTATAAAGTTTAGCCAAGAGAATCATACCAATAGGAGCATTAAGTAGAGCACTGATTATATAAGCAATTAGGGTAATTATTAGAACTAAAAATAAACCTGTAATGAAAAAAGATTTAACAAAGGAGACAGAAAAGATTGTTATTAAAACTAATACTATCAACAAGAAGGGTATTAATGAAAATAAAATTACTTGAACTTGCTTCCAAAATAGATACCAACCAGTTTTTCTTGTAATCTCCCAAGACATCTTTATTGCTTTAAAAACATTTATTTTTTTATCTACTATTAAATAAAATACTGGGAAAAGACGACCCATTAAGTATAAGCCAGGGATTATAAGTAGAATCATCCCGACCCCCATTATTATTGAACAAATCACTATTGCCAAAAGGGCGTTTAAATAAACCTTAAAAGATGGGATTAGGTTTTTAATTTCTCGAGAAAATAATCTAATTTTTTCTTTTTCCACTATGTCCAAAGAAAATTTTAATATGAAGCTAACTAGGAAGGAAAAAACAACCAGCGAAACAATAGATTGTGGTAAAGAAAAATTTAAAGAAAAATTATTTAAATTAAGTATCTCCACAGAAGAAGTGCCCACTTTTGATTTATCTAAAAGATTAACAGCATACAAGACTGCTATTAATATTATGTTGATAATTAAAAGATCCCAAAAATTTCTTTTATACAAGTGCCAAGATTCTTTAATATTTTTACCAAAACTAAAATTTAATTCTTTTTTCATGTTTATGTATTTATTAAATTTAAAATTATAAACAACCTTTATATATTTTACCTTAATAAACCAATCAGAGCAAATAAAAAACCACCAGAAGGGTGGTTTTTTATTCTTTTCGAAAACTTAATTAAGCAACTGGGTTTTCTGGAGTTTCTTCTGCTTCAACTGCAGGAGTTTCTTCTGCTGGTGTAGCAGGAGCTTCTTCTCCTCCCATAACTGGAGCTTGTTCTTCAGTCTAACCTTCAACTGGAGCTTGTACATCTACTCCATCAACTGGAGTGTTGTTATTTAATTGATCATCCATATCTAAAATTAAAAAATTAACTGTCAAAAACGACCTATTCAAAACCTACCACATTAATCGAAAATTCGCAAATTTATTTATCTTCTTTCTTAGAATAACCCTCTAAAGCTCTTAAAACTTCAACAGGAAGCATAACCACAACGGTGTTACTTTGATCTGAAGATAAATCATTCACTGATTGCAGTGTCCTTAAGTGTAAAGCCCCTGGAGTTTTAGCTAGCATTTCTGCGGCTTTAGAAAGATTTTCTGATGCAGCTAATTCCCCTTCTGAGTTAATGATAACAGCCCTCTTCTCTCTTTCAGCTTCAGCTTGTTTACCAATTGTTCTTTCTAGGTCCGGAGGAAGGCTAACATCTTTTAATTCTACATTTTGAACTTTTAAACCCCAAGCGTCTGTTTCTTTGTCTACTATTTCTTTTATTCTATCAGCTATCTTGTCTCTATTAGAAAGCAATTCATCCAAAGTAACTTCTCCGACAATATTTCTCATTGTCGTCTGAGCATATTGAGAAATAGCATAGCGAAAGTTCTCAACTTCAATTATAGCCTTCTCGGCTTCTCCAACCTTGTAATAGATAACGGCATTAACCCTAACAGAAACATTATCTCGAGTAATAGCATTCTGATCTGGAACATCAACCGCCTTAATTCTAATATCTACCTTTTGATATGTTTGAAAAACCGGCCAGACAAGTCTCCATCCTGGCTCCATCATTGAGGTAAATTTTCCTAGAGTAAATTTTACTCCTCTTTCATATTGATTAATTTGTTTTATTGAAAAAACAACGATGATAAATAAAACAATAAGAATTGTTGGCCACATAATATTTTTAATTAAATTAATTTTTAATAATTTAATTATACCACCTTAATTAAAGTTGTCATATCTAAATTTTTGGTGTATTCTAAAAGAACCAATTGGGAGAAAATTCATAAGTAAGAATATTTTTGAAAATCAAATTATATTGGGAGATCGTCTAACGGTAGGACAGAGGCCTTTGAAGCCTTTAATCTAGGTTCGATTCCTAGTCTCCCAGCAAAAAAGAGTGTAGCGATTTTTTGATGGGAGAAGCGAGTGAACTGCTTCACTCGCGTCTAGGAATCGAAGACCCTGAGCTTGTGATTTTAAATGTTAATTTAAAATCACGCGAAGGGTGTACAGAATCTGTAAGATTCGATAAGTGTACTCACGGTCCTAGTCTCCCAGCAAAAAAGAGTGTAGCGATTTTTTGATGGGAGAAGCGAGTG
>DAOQRR010000015.1:0-706 GCA_035355875.1 Minisyncoccota bacterium | reverse complement strand
GGGTGTACAGAATCTGTAAGATTCGATAAGTGTACTCACGGTCCTAGTCTCCCAGTAAATAAAAAGCCACGAAAGTGGTTTTTTTATTTGCTCGAAGAAGTAAGCAAACTGCTTTGCTTACGTCTAGGAATCGAACAACGAAGTCATGTTTTTCTAGCAAGAAAAACAGACGAGCTAGCCTATTGCTCGGCCGAGCACGGCTTAGAGTGACTAGACAAAACTTTTTGACGAAAAAGTTTTAGTCAAGGTCGATAAGCGTACTCGCGGTCCTAGTCTCCCAGCCCTTCGACAGGCTCAGTGCCTTAAAAACACTATGCCATATTTTGTATACATACTCCCTTGCAACCGGAAGTTGCCACAGGTCCGACCTGTGGCAACAATAAAGACACATCCTTATATATGGGGTTCTCGTATTTTTATAAAATTGTATATAATATAATGGTGGACAGATTAAAAACACTTGAAAAAGAAAATAAATGGGTTTTTCATGGTTCTCCACAAAAGTTGGAGAAAATTATTCCCCATCAAGCATATAATCATGGAAACCGAGGGGAAAAAATACTAGACGGAAGACCTGCCGTTTTCGCTTCTCCTTTTATAGACATTGCTGTATTTATGGCTATAATTAATGAAGAAAACCTACCCGGTGGATTTATAGGTGGTTATAGTTTTAATTCTACTAATAAGGAAATAAGATTCAGCGCAA
>DAOQRR010000014.1:0-8777 GCA_035355875.1 Minisyncoccota bacterium | reverse complement strand
CGATAAGCGTACTCGCGGTCTCTGTAGGGTCACAAACGCGCGATTTCAAAAAGACTGGACTGCTCCAGTCTTTTTCGCGTTTGTGAAGACGGAAGCATGTTTTTTCAGCAGAAAAAACAGCTGAGTCCGGGGCTGGAAAATTTGCAAGCGGCGGCGAGCAAATTATTGTGGCTCACATAGAACTTGCACGCGAAAGCGTTCCATTTAAAAAATATTTAGCGACTTGTGACCACATAATTTTTGCACGCGAAGCGTTCATTTGCCTAAATTCGAAAAGACTGGATTGCCCATCCGTTCGAATGGGCTCCATTTCCGCTTTCTTTTCTATTTCCTAAATATTTTTTCTATTAAGGTTTTTTGTTTTTCTTTTAAACCAAAGAAGGCTATTAGCTCTGCCATTACAAAGAGTATGAGATAAACAGAAACTGCAAAAATAATACGGCTGTAGGTGCCATCGTAAAACATTGTGCCTGTGTGTTTAATATAAATCCCTAAGTAAGCCCAGATGAAAACCAAACCATAAAGCATATCCTTTTTCTTAATTAGAACAAACAGACCAACAATTGCTCCAATTGAGAGCATCAAGATAGTAAAGCAGACATGATTATTTGCTAACATTGAAAAGTTGAGGCTTTTCATTAAGACAACAAAATTAGCTATCGTAGCAACTGAAATCCAACCCAAGTAAACAGAAAATGGAGTTTTAACTAGTAACTTTTGCCAATTGTCTAGCTTTTCTTCTCGCAAAATACTAACCATTTTAATAAGAGAGCTGAGCAAAACGAGCATGGTCAAAAAACTCAAAAGAATCAGATCATAATGCCAGAAAAATATCCAAATAATGTTGGCTATAGAAGAAATAGAAAAATAAAAACCAACCTTGCTTAATAATGCTTGATCCCTTTTGACTTTTTTAAACAGACCAAGCTGATAAAGCACATATAAAGCGACTAAGAAATATATAATTCCCCAGATAGAGAAAGTTAGTGGAGCTGGAGTAAATAAATTGGGATAAAGTTCTGATACCCCACCAGTGGACATATTATTAATTGGTAAGAAGTTGGCCAAAAAATTAACAATTATCATGGCCAAGAAAGTAACTGGCACAAATATTTTAGTAATTAGTTTTTCTTTTTTCATATAATTTAATTATAACCTTAAAATAAGATAAAATGAAATTTTTTTGGGGATTAACTAAGCGTTGACAAAAACACTATTCCGTGAGATAATATGGAAAATTTATTTATAATGAAAAAGCTTAAGAAATACTCTGACCACCTCAAGGAGGTGATTAGAAGGATGCGGGAAAAGGATCGCGTCGAAAAGATGGCTCGGGAACTTACAAGTGGTGCCCGAAAAATAGTCCTCGTCAAGGGGAGCTCCGTTTCTATCCTTGCCCACACCGTGGACTCTGTAGAACAACATGACACGGTCATACCGTGGCATCAATTCTACGATTATGTAGAATATATTGAAAATAAATTTGACATCCCCGTGGAGATGGAAAATGGCCTAAAAGAAGCCATTGACATAGCCCGGGGGTTAGCAAAAAAATACCCACAACTCGCCCCCTTAGAGCTTGTGGAGATTGACCCAGAGGATATCATTTGATATCCTCTTTTTTCATTCCCATTCTTTGTTTTGGCGACAGAGTAATTCTTTTTTATTATCTTTATCTAACATTATCTTTTCTACTGCTTTTTCCATCCTCATCTTTTGTGAACCCTTAACTAAAATTAAATCCCCTTCCCTAATTTCTTTAGCCAAATAATCTCCGGCCTGAACGGCCTCATTAAAATAGACAATATCTTTTTTGGAAAAGTTATTTTGGATTGCCCCATCAGCTATTATTTTAGCTCTCTGCCCAACTATAATTATTTTATCAGCCATCAGCGAAACATTTTTACCAACAACTAAATGCTCTTCTTCGGTGTGTTTTCCAAGCTCCAACATATCTCCCAAAACAGCTATTTTACGAGAGGCTTTCATTTCTTTCAAAACATTAAGAGCGACATCTTGAGCTAGGGGTGATGAATTATAACTATCGTCTATAATAATTGAATTTTTTATACCCTCTAAGCGAGATAATCTACCTGGTGGAGTTTTAAAATTATTTATTATTTTAATACTTTCTAGTAAATCAAACCCTAGTTCTTTTGTACAAGCTAGAGCTGAAGTTACTATCCCTGCATTGTGTAACCCTAAAATATTATTTAGATGAACAGGAAAAGTATTGCCTTCATATTTAACCTTAAAATTAAGTCCAATTTCTGGCTTTTGACTTTCGTTATCAAAATAATTTTCTGTCAGATAAAGTATTTGGTAAGTTGACCCTTCGTTTATCCCAAAAGAGACAGTTCTTGACTCTGATTTCAAGTGAAGAGAGTAAACCCGGGGGTCATCATGATTTAAGATTAAAAGCCCTCCCTTTTTCAAGGCTCGGACCAATGAAATTTTTTCATCTTCTAGTTCTTCTTGGCTATTAAAAAACTCAATGTGAGTTGGACAATTAGGAAGACTAGTTACCATCACAATATCTGGCCTTAACCAATTAGACACCTTATTTTTAATATCCCCAGGTAGCCTTAACCCAACTTCTAAGATTAAAAACTCTGGATATTTATGTTTCCAAAAAATTAAACTAAGTCCATGAATTATCGTTCCAATCCACATAAATGGATCTTCTCCCCCATCATAACAACCTAGTATCGTTAGAGGTAAACCAATTTCATTATAAAAACTTTTCTGGCTCATCCGGACAGTCTTACTAGCTGAAATAATTGAAAATATAGCTTCCTTAGTTGAAGTCTTGCCAACAGAACCAGTTATGGCAATGACTTTCGGCTTATATTTAAATATAACAATTTTTGATTGCCAGATAATAATATAAGTTAATATTTTCTTTATAAATCTTTTCATATAAACTTATGCCCTTATTATATTTTAGCACAAAGTTTTACCTGTCGGGGGGAAGATTGTAGTAATTTAGAAGGAACTTGGTAATATTAACAAAAGGTGGAATTAGGGTCTGTGAGGCATATTTAATCTCTTTAGGATTTTTCAAATAAAGGAAAACTAGAAACTTTGGTTCATAGGCTGGAAAATAACCAAAAAATGAATGGGTGTGTTTATCTTCATAATACCCTCCTCCCTCCTCGCGAGCTATTTGGGCTGTTCCTGTCTTGGCGGCAATACTGTAGTGTTCAAACTTATGATCTCCTTCGTCGTAATTATCAAAAACTTTAACTAGCATTTGAGTTATAGTCTCGGCGGTTTCTGGTTTTATTATATCTTGCCTTATAAAGCTAGATTCTATTTTTTCTTCTGTAAAATTATCATATTTTATTGCCTTGACTAAATGCGGTTTAATCAAATTGCCACCATTAGCTAAGACACTAAAACTCCTAACGGCTTCTATTGGAGACAGGGCAATCCCTTGTCCAAAAGAAGCATTAGCATATTCTAAATCTCTCGGACTAGATAATAAATTTTTAATTAATCCAGAAGTTTCGTTTGGTAAATCAATCCCCGTCTTCTCGCCCAAACCAAAAGCTTTTATATATTCTTTAAACTTACTATGTCCCAATCTACTTTCGGCAAAAACCATACCAGTGTTTAGTGATTGATTTAAAACATCTTGCATTGTAACTTGCCCTCTACCCTTTTTATCAAAATTATTTATAATTTTTTTATCAACAGTTACGCTTCCACTATCATAATAAGAAGTCTCGGGAGTAACCGCCCCAGCATCTATGGCACTAGCCATAACTATTGGCTTTATAACTGAACCAAACTCAAAAACATTTTCTACTATAGGATTTCTAAAAATACTTGAATCAGAGACATTTTTAAAATTATTTAAATCAAAATTAGGAAAACCAGCCACCGCATAAATCTCTCCATTTAGAGGATCAATTATTATTCCCCCAGCTTCATCAGCTTGCCATTTATCCATAGCGCTAGATAATTCAGATTCAAAGGTATAAGAAACAATTGGTTCTAATGTTGTAACTATATCCCCTTGTCCTTGTCCGGAAGTATCGTTCTTAATTTTAGAAAAAGCTTCAGCAAAAATATTAATATGTGGTTCGTTTTGTGGCCGAGCTAAAATACTATCATAAAAACGCTCTAGACCATATTGTCCTCTTAGTTTATCTCCCTCATAAGCCAAAAAACCGATAGCATGAGAAGCCACATCAGCGCTTGGATAACTACGCCAATTATCATTATGAACAAACAAACCCTCAATCTCTAAAGCCCTAATTGAATCGGCTTGTTCTTTAGTTAGTCTGTTAGCTATCTCTTCGTAAGGATCACCTTTTTTATTAACCCGATATATAAAAGTTTCTTTATCAATCGTTAAGTATGGGCTTAACTTATCATAAAGAGCCTCCGCCTCTTCCGTTAAATCGTCAGGCCGAACTGATATTTTAAAACCAGAAGTTATTGTGGCGGCTGAGACCAAACTCCCGTCTTTATCTGAGAAGAAAATAGAGCCACGGCTAAAAACATCACTTGAGGTGGAGATATGCTGACTATTTACTTCATTAACATAAGTTTCCTTATTGATAACCTGTAAATTAAAAAGATTGACCAATAAAATGGCCGCAACTAAAAGAAATATTACTATGATAGATCTTATTCTGCCTTTAAAACTTAAGCCTTTCATTATCTAACTGCCACTTGATTAATATTTCTAGAGACAAAGAGGTTTTGGTCGTTATCGGTAAAACCATTAGAGATGGCATATTCTTTATCTAAATCTTTAATCATGTGTAGGTAGATTAAATCTAATTCATTAACTTGGCCATTTAGGCTAGTTATTTTTCTTTCATAATTTCTCCTCTCAACTGCATTGCAAGTTAAAGATACAACTAAATAACCATAAGAAGAGGCAAGCAAAATAAAAGATATAATTAAAAAGATAAAGATATTTTTTCTTAATTTTAAATTATTTTTAAAATCTTTAGTTATAGCTATGGCTTTTGTCATCTTTTTATTCTTATTAAATTATTTTTTCTATTAATCTTAATTTTGCACTACGACTACGGGGGTTTGATTCTATTTCTGTCTCAGATGGGATATATGGTTTTTTATTAATTAATTTGGCTTGACCATTTTCTGCTAATTCTTTAAATCTTCTTTTGACTAAACGATCTTCTAGGCTATGAAAAGTTATGATCGCCATCCGCCCACCCTGACTAAGAAAATTAAACCCCTTATCAATCACTTCGGCTAAGTTTTCTAATTCTCTGTTGGTTGCAATTCTCAAGGCTTGAAAAGTTTTAGTGGCGAAATGAATTTTCTTTCCGCGATAGAAACGACCAATACTTTTTTCTAGAATTGAAACTAGGTCAAAAGTCGTTTTTATCTCTTTTTCAACTCTTGCTAAGACTATGGCTTTGGCTATTCTTCTGGCATATTTTTCTTCACCAAATCCATAAATAATATCAGCTAAACTATCTTCCGCCCACTCATTAACAATTTCTCCAGCAGTTAAATCCTCGTCCGTTAAATCTTTCTTTAGGGTCATTAGAAGAGGCTCGTCTAAAAGAAAGGAAAAACCGCGCCCGCTTTCTTCTAATTGAAAAGAACTGAACCCTAAATCTAAAATCAATCGGTCAATTTTTTCTATATTCAAACTCTTAAGCTCTTCTTCTATATTCTGGAAACCATTGTTTACAAAAATAATATCGGCCTTCTTGTCTTCTGTTAAAACTTTAACTCTGTCTATAGCATCAATATCTAAATCAAAACCAATTATTTTAACCGAAGAATTAAACCTTCTTATTATCTCTAAACTATGTCCCCCTCCACCAAGAGTTCCATCAACAATTACTTGACCAGATTTTATATTTAACTCATCTATGGTCTTTTGAAGTAATACAGAAATATGATTCATATTAAAGAACACCTCCCTGCCCCAATTTATCTGCTAGGGCGTCTGCCTGCGTCTCCACATTCTTTTTGTAATCATTCCAAGTGCTTTCATTCCAGATCTCTGCTCTGTTCTGGACTCCAATAACAACAACCTTACTTGAAAGGCTGGAACGATTCTTTAAATTTTCCGGGATTAGTATTCGGCCATTCCCATCTACATCAACAATAACTGCTTGGCCAAACATAAATCTTGAAAAACTTCTATTGTCACTTGCCAACATTGAGGAATCAGATAATTTGCTAGAGATTTTCTTCCACTCAACCAAAGTATATAGAGCAAGACAATTATCTAAACCTGGAGCAACAACAATACTCTTACCCATCTCTTTCCTAAACTTAACTGGTAAAGAGATTCTATTTTTATCATCTAGTGTATGTATGTATTCTCCGATTAGCATGTTTATAAAAGTAGGATGTTTTTATTCTTCCCCACTTCATCCCACTTAATTATTATTATAGACCACTTTTACCCACAAGACAAATAGCTCTTCCCACTTAAAACTGTGGATAACTAAAAAACCGCCACAAGGCGGTTTTTTTTAAAAATATTTTTTATTCTCGGGGGTGCATTATTGGGAAAAATATAACATCTCTTAAATTTCTTTGTTCGGTCAACATTGCCACTAACCTATCAATCCCCATACCAAAACCAGTCATCGGTGGCATCCCATGTTCCATGGCTGATAAGAATTCTTCATCTATTTCCATAGCCTCCTCATCTCCTTGTTCCCTTGCTTTTGCTTGTGCCGTTAAGAGTTCTCTTTGAGTTAGAGGATTTATTAATTCAGCATATTGATTAGTGATCTCTGCCCCTCCGACAATTAATTGGGCCACCTTAGCGGTACCTTGTTCTTTGTCTTGTTGGGCTAAGGGTTTTAATTCTCCAGGAAAATCTATAACAAATGTGGGATTGATAATTTTAGAACGAGAAGATTTCTTATAAATAAAATCTAATAAATTCCCCCGACCAGCCTTGTCGGCTTCTGATTTTTCCATTCCCCATTTAATAGCTTCTTTTCTAGCTTCTTCTTCTGTTATCGTTTTTATATCAATACCAGCATTTTCTTTTAATAAGCAAGCGAAAGAAACCCTGGGCCACGGACCACTAAAATCAACTTCTACCCCATTGCCATCTTTATCATAAACAGTTAGCGTTGTTTTACCTATAATTTTTTCAGCTAAAGATTTAATAAGTTCTTCGGTCCAGAGCATATTAGTTTCTAGTGTTTGATAAGCAGCATACCATTCAATCATCGTAAATTCTTGGAGGTGAGTTGGGTCTGAGCCTTCATTTCTAAAGTTTTTACCTATTTCATAAACTCTCTCATAGCCACCGGCCATGATTTTCTTGTGTTCTAGCTCCAAAGCAATTCTTAAAACCATCGGCATATCATAATCATTGTGATGTGTTTCAAAAACCCTAGCCATCGCTCCCCCTGCCTGATTTTGTAAAATGGGCGTTTCTATTTCCATAAAACCCTTATCGTCAAAAAACTTACGGATAGCTTGAATCACCCTAGAACGGATTTCAAATCTTTGATATGATTCTTCGTTCATTAAAATATCTAAATATCTTTTACGCCCAATTTCTTCTTGGTCTTGAATGCCACACCATTTATCCGGCAACGGTAATAATGCCTTTGATGCCATAACCCAATCTTTTATTAAAATACTCTCTTCCCCGCGAGTGGTCACAAACAAAGAACCTGAAACCGAGATATAATCCCCGCAATCTACCGTATCGTTAAATAAATTAAAAAGCCGATCTTCTAATTCCCCTTTTCTCAAAACAGCTTGTAGCCGAACTCCAGCTGATTGTAAAACAATGAAAAGGATTGAGCCTTGTCCGCGAATTATCATAACTCGGCCCGAAGTTGAAATATTTTTTTCAGCTAAACTTTCTTTAAGATCATTAAATTTATTTTTAATTTCTTTAATAGAATAATCAAAAGGCACCGAGACTGGATAAGGATCCATCTGGGCCTCTTTGAGTAATTCTATTTTATTTAATCGCACATTGCGTAATTCTTCTAGTGATGCCATAACTCTATTGTATATCAATTAGAGTGTATTTGACCAGCCCTTTAGGCGTTTTTAGATTAAACTCTTCACCCTTTTTCTTACCCATTAAGGCCTGACCAAGTGGAGATTTATATGATATTTTATTTGAAGCCATATCTGATTCTTGAGCTCCAACAATATGATAAATAACTTCTTCTTTATCACCAGCTTTTTTTACCTTAACCGAAACCCCAACTTCTACTTGCGAGCTAGTGTGTTTTTTAACAATAACAGCAGTTTTTAATAAATTTTCCACTTCTCTTATGCGGTCTTCTGTCCTGCCTTGTTGGTCTCTAGCTTCATGATATTCGGAGTTCTCAGACAAATCGCCCAAAGCTTTAGCGGCCTCTAATGCTTCAACTATCTCTTTTCTTTTAAAGGTTTTAAGGAAATCAAGTTCACCCTCTAATTCCTTCTTTTTACCTTCTGTCATGTAATTAATTTCTTCCATAGTCAGTCTATATTAGCCTATTTATTAATTTTAGTCAAAGTATTCTGGGGTCTCTTTTACCATAAAGTCCACAACCTGTCTCATCACCCAAGTAGCATTACCTGATGCCGATTTTGGACCCCTTTCCATGACGAGAGCAAAAGCATAGCGAGGGTTTTGATATGGGAAAAAACCAATAATCCAAGAATTTGTATTGGTATTGCCAAATCCAACTTGAGCTGTTCCAGACTTAGCTGCTACTTCCACTTCTGGGGTATTTAAAGCCAAACAAGTCCCTTCTGTTACAGCCATCCTCATGCCCTCAAAAACTACATTAAGTTTATCT
>DAOQRR010000013.1:0-8839 GCA_035355875.1 Minisyncoccota bacterium | reverse complement strand
ATTTTATTTCGTTATCACTCATAAAATATCTCACTCCCTTGACCTCCACTCGGGCGCTCGGACTGTCGTCCGGCTTCGCGCGCCCTCGGTTCGATTCCCGCCAATCTCACTAAAACAGTAAAACCCGAATGCTTTCGCATCCGGGCTAAACTGTTTTATGTGGAGATGGCGGGATCGCGAGTACGCTTATCGGCCTCGACTCAAAATTTTTTCGTCAAAAAATTTTGGTCTGGCCACCGACTCGCTCATTTTGTTTGCTAACAAAATGATGCTCCGTCGTTCGATTCCCGCACGCAGAGTGTGCAGACACTCTGCTCATCTCCACACAAAAAAACAAAAAGCGCCTAATGGCGCTAATGTTTTTACGTGTGGAGATGGCGGGAATCGAACCCGCGTGCGGAGGGAACTCTTGTATAAGTCTACATGTTTAATTTATTCAATGGTTTAAATGTTTATTCTTAAGAATAAATAAGAAAAATAAACATCGAGTCCTCAATTGTCAGAACCTAAAATGGACGGTCGTAGATTCTTAACCCGATAAATTATGCCCACAATCTATATCGGATGTCTAGAAGTGGACACTTGCCTGACCTAAATTAGGCGAAAGCAAGAGCAAGATTTCCAAAATATGGAGATCTTACTTTAGCGACTTTGTTTGCACTTAGTCTTTTTTAGGAAGTTTTAAAAGATTCCTAAACACTTTACATGCATATACAAGATGATTCTCTTCGTCGAAGCCGATCATCCCCAAAAATTTATTTATAAATTTTTGGCCCCGAGTAGCTTTTAGCGGAGTGGGGCATATTTTAATTAATATTTTTGTCCAAGTTTTATACTTAGACAGAATTTTTTCAACGATCTATCTCTTATACTCTCTTTCCATTTCCCGGTCCAGATCTCTTTGTTTAATAGTTTCTCTTTTATCAAAAGTTTTCTTCCCTCTGGCAACGGCTATTGATACTTTAATGTAACGCCCCTTACTATACAACGAAAGAGGGACGAGAGTCAAGCCCTTAATATCATCTTTATCTGCTATTTTTTTAATTTCTTTTTTAGATAACAACAATCTTCTTGTTCGGTCTGGATCATAAGCTGGGTCGGTATTATTTGGTTGATATGGGGGGATGTGCAATCCGATAACATAAGCTTCTCCGCCTCGGACTATACAAAAAGCGGAATTCAAGTTTCCCTGTCCTTTCTTAACTGATTTTACCTCATGCCCCAAAAGCTCTATTCCAGCTTCTACTTTATCTTCTATGCTGTAATTAAAATGGGCTTTTTTGTTTTCTAAATATGTTGCCATAATTAAACTAATTTTAGCAATTATTGGGATTTATACAAAGTTTTTAGTTTTGCTGTTTTTAAGGTATAATCTACAAAGTTAAAATATATTAATTTAGGAATTAAAAATATTTCCTTTTAAAACAATGGACAACAAAAATATAAAAATAGATCCCAAAAAAAAGCCTAAAAATCCAAACTTAATGAGTCAAATCATGATTGCGGTTTTGATATTTATGAGTATAACCGTAGCTTATTCACTTTTAGTTAAGGGCAACAAAGAAGCAGAAGAAATAACTATTTCAGATGTAGCCAAAGCTATTTCGTCTGAGACAGTTGAAAAAATAGAAGTTTCAGGCCCCAATATAAATGTTATTTTTAAAGATGGGACAAAAGGAGAAGCTAAGAAAGAAGCAGAAAGCTCACTATCTGAAACATTATCTAATTATGGTTTGACAGGAGAACAGATAGCCAACGCTAGAATAGAGATAAAAGAAGAGAGGTCTCTGGGCTATTGGATTTTAAGCTTATTGCCATTTCTCCTTCCGCTAATTATTGTTGGATTTTTCTTTTGGATGCTTAGTCGGCAAGCTAAGGGGCAAGGGATGCAAGCTTTCACCTTTGGACAATCTAGAGCTAGAATTACTGATCCAAATGACAAGAATAACAAGGTTACATTTAAGGATGTAGCTGGAGTCAAAGAGGCCAAAGAAGAATTGACAGAAATAGTTGATTTTCTTCGTAATCCCAAAAAGTTTCTAGATATAGGAGCAAGGATTCCGAAGGGAGTTATCTTAACAGGAGCTCCTGGAACAGGAAAAACATTACTTGCTAGAGCTGTAGCCGGAGAAGCTAGTGTGCCATTTTTCCACTTATCTGGTTCAGAGTTCGTTGAAATGTTTGTCGGAGTTGGAGCTTCTCGGGTTAGAGATTTATTTAAGCTAGCTAAAAAATCAGCCCCTTCAATTGTTTTTATAGATGAAATAGACGCAGTTGGTAGAGTTAGAGGAACGGGGGTTGGAGGAGGAAACGATGAAAGGGAACAAACATTAAACCAAATACTTGTTGAAATGGACGGCTTTGAGCCAAATGAAAAAGTTATCGTTATGGCTGCCACTAACCGTTCTGATGTTTTAGATCCAGCCTTATTAAGACCTGGTCGTTTTGATAGAAGGGTGGTTTTAGATTTACCAGATAGAGAAGATAGGGAAGAAATATTAAAAATACATGCTAGGAAAAAACCTTTTGCTGAAGATGTTGATCTAAAAGTAGTTGCCGAAAGAACACCTGGATTTTCGGGAGCCGATTTGTATTCAATTATGAATGAGGGAGCCATTTTAGCAGCTAGAGAAAATAGGAAAAAAATATCTCAATATGATTTAATCCGTTCAATTGAAAAAGTTATGATGGGACCAGAGAGAAAAAGTCACCTCTTAACCAAAAAAGAGAAAGAGATAGCGGCTTATCATGAAGCTGGGCATGCTTTAGTCGCTTCAGTTTTGCCCTATGCTGATCCCGTTCATAAGGTATCTATTGTTTCAAGAGGGAGTGCTGGAGGTTATACATTAAAATTGCCTCTTGAAGAAAGAAAACTTCAAAATAAAAAAGAATTTTTAGATGACATAACAATGTCTCTTGGGGGATATGTTACAGAACAATTAATTTTTGGTGATGTGACGACGGGCCCCTCAAATGATTTACAGGTAGCTACTAGTTTAGCTAGGGCTATGGTTACCAGGTGGGGTATGAGTGATAGCTTGGGTCCAATTGCTTACAACAAAGATGGGGGACGAGATGTTTTTGGACAAAGTGTTGGATCAAATGAATATTCAGAGAGAACAGGAGATCAGATAGATGCTGAAGTTTCTAAGATCATGAACGAATCAATGGAGAAAGCTAAACAAATAGTGACAGACAAAAGAGCCACCCTTGATGCTATTGCTCGCAAACTTATAGAAGTTGAAACACTAGAACAAAAAGAATTTAATGAGCTTCTGTTAGCTAACGGCATAATGCCAAAAAAGAAAGAAGCATAGAGTTTAAAAACAAAACAACCCCAAATAAACAAATGCTTTGTTTTTAACACAAGAACTCTTTTAATATATTAAACGATATCTTAAAACTTAATTTTATGGCTAGAAAATTAGATAAACAAAAAGCAATAAAACTTAGAGATATAGGGTATAGTTATTCTCAAATAAAAGAAAAAATTGGAGTTAGTAAAAGCACCCTTTCAGATTGGCTTAGAGATATGCCCTTATCAGATAAAAGAATTAGGGAGTTAAGAGATTTTAATTCTGAACGCATAGAAAGATACAGAAACACCATGAAAGAAAAAAAAGATAAACGCCTAAGAGAAGTATATAAAAAAGTATCAAAAGACATAGGGAGTTTTTCTAATAGGGAAATATTTTTGCTAGGTTTATTTTTGTATTGGGGGGAGGGGACTAAAACAGCTCGTTGCTCAACTCAGTTAACAAATACCAATCCAGCCATCATTAAATTCTTTATTAAATGGTTAGAATTATTAGGGGTAAATAAAAAAGATTTAAAGATAAAACTACATATTTATTCTGATATGAAAGTAAAGGAAAGTATTGCTTTTTGGTCGAAAATCCTTAAAATAAATAGACAGCAGTTTAAAAAGCCATACATAAAACAAACAAAATTAGAATCAATAACTTATAAAAATGGTTTTGGGAAAGGAACTTGTTGTGTTATATTTGAGGGGAGAGATCTTTGGGAATATATAACAATGGGGTTAAAATATATTTCAGAGATTTAAAATTAAACCACCCTTAGCTCAGTTGGTAGAGCGAGCGCCTTATACGCGCCAGGTCCTAGGTTCAAGTCCTAGAGGGTGGACAAGAAAAAAGAGTTTTTTATTCAAAATGCAGATTTAATTTTTTTGATTTAAATATTTTTTCAAGTTTTGGAAATGATTCTAACTCTTGGTCTTCTCCGATGATTTTTATGGCTTCTTCTCTAGCAGCTTCAACCATTTTAATATTTTTAATAGCCTCCATGCCTAAATCTGTTATACCCCACTGTTTATCTCCAGTTAAAAGCCCTGCCCCTCTTAAATTAAGATCAAGCTCAGCTAGCTCAAAGCCGTTTTTGGCTGTTTTTAGAGCTTCTAGCCTACTGATTGTTTTTTCTGTCTTTGCTTTAGCAAAAAGATAGCAATAAGCTTGATCCTCTCCACGAATAACACGACCCCGAAGCTGATGAAGCTGAGCTAGTCCAAACCTTTCAGCCCCTTCAATAATTATGACAGTGGCGTTAGGAATATTTACCCCAACTTCAATAACTGAGGTGGAAACCAAAATGTCTATTTTTTTCTCCTCAAACTTTTTCATAACCTCTTCTTTTTTTTGTTTAGACATCTTACTGTGCATGATGTCTATATTTTTATTTGGAAAAACTTTTTCCTTAAGCCTTTTTGCTTCGCTTGTTACAGACTTAACATCTAGTTTAATTTGTTGCCCTTCATCGGGTTCATCAATTTTAGGGCAGATCACATACATTTGTTTTCCTTTTTCTAACTCCTCTTCTATTTTTTTATAAGCATCTTCTCTTTTATTTTCTGGAACAATTTCGGTTATAACTTTTTTTCTACCTGATGGCATTTCGTCAATAATTGATAAATCCAAATCCCCATATACAGTTAAAGCCAGAGTCCTCGGAATAGGAGTGGCTGTCATTGATAGATAATGAGGAGCTTGCCCTTCTTTTTTAGCTAATTTCATCCTTTGATTTGTTCCGAATCTATGTTGCTCATCTATTATCACCAAGCCCAAGTCTTCAAATAAAACAGATTTAGATATTAAGGAATGAGTACCTATAACAATTGGTATCTCACCGTTTTTAACCCATTTTAAAAGTTGATTTTTAGAAATAGTTGTCCAAGTCTTTATTTGTTTGCCATCTTTCCACCCAGCTGTTTTAGCTGGAAATTTTCGGCAACCACTTGAGGTAACAAGGCCGATGGAAATTCCGGTATGCTCAAAATATTTAATAAAATTTTCAAAGAGCTGAATAGCTAAAACTTCAGTTGGAGCCATATAAGCAACTTGTAAATTTCCAAAATCTAAACGCTCACCCTTTTTGGCTGGCTTGTCTCTTTTGCTACTTTTTTGTGACTTGCTTCGTAGCGGTCTGTTTTTGATAACAGCATAAGAAATAGTTGCAGCAATAAATGTTTTACCACTACCAACGTCTCCCTCTATTAGCCTAGACATTGGTTTGTCTTTCTTTAAGTCCCCCAAGATTGTTTTAATAGTCTTAGTTTGTGAATTAGTTGGCTTAAATGGGAACCTAGACATAAAATCTTCTATGTCGTTCCTGTCAATCTCTAATTTATATGAAAATAGTTGCTCGGACTTCTTTCTCTCCTGTTGTCTGGATAATTGGATGAAGAAAACTTCTTCAAAAGCAAATCTCTTTCTAGCAATTTCCCAATGCTCTTTCTTTTTAGGGTTGTGAACCCAGATTAGAGCTGTTCTTAAACTAGGTAATTTATATTTTTCTAAAATTTCTTTAGGCAGATAATCTTCTATCTTCTTAAAACAATCTTGTTTAAAAATTTTATTGATAGTGTGATAAATCCATTTTGATGTTATTCCTTTTGTCTCGTGATATATAGGGTAACCATATTGTAAATTATCTTGGTCTTTAGAGAACAAAGAATCATTGATATCAATCGGTAAAAACCCCTCATTTTTTATTTCTGGATTAGTTAAAGTTAAACCATAAGTTTTATTATTTGAAACCTTGCCGGTGACCCTGACAGTTCCGCCATTTTTAATCATTTTGGCTAGATATGGCTGATGGAACCAAACTATATTAATTGATCCGGTTAGATCAGAAAGAATTGCTTTACTCATTGGTATTTTTGAGCGAAAACCTTTTTGGGTTGTTAATCCTGATATTTTCCCCAAAACAGTGACTAGCTCCCCGTCTTCTAGCGTTTCTATATTTCTAATTTGACTTATTTCTGAATATCTATTTGGAAAATAAAACAATAAATCTTTTATTGTTTTTAAGTTTAGTTTTACAAGGGCTTTTTCTGTGGCGGGGGCGAGCCTGAAGTGTAATTCAATCTTATCTTCTAGCTTCATTTCAAAATTATAACATAAATAAAGCCGACTTATTTTATAAACCCCATAAGATTATGCTATAATAAGCCTTTAATTAATTTATTAACAAAATATGGATAAAAAATATTTGATTGTAAATACAGGTAGTGCTTCAAAAAAGTACTCTTTTTATATTGGAGAGCAAAAAGTCTATAATGCTCATTTTGAAATGGAAGATAGTTTGCCAATCGTAACTGAAAGTGCAGAAGACAAAAAAGAAAAAAGAAAGATTGCCAAGAAAGAATATGACAATGCCATTAGTTTAATAGTTGAATCTTTAATTTGTCATAATTTAATAAAAGACAAAAATGATATTGATAGTGTTGGAATTAGAATTGTGGCACCGGGAGAATACTTTTTAACCAATAGATTAATTGACAAAGAGTATATGAAAAAAGCCAAAGAGGCCTTGCGAAAAGTTCCGCTACACTTAGGTCCAGCCTTGAAAGAAATAGAAAATATAAAAAAATATTTAGGCCCTAAGATAGCTATTTACGGAGTTTCTGATAGTGCTTTCCACTCTACTATTCCTGAAGAGACAAAATTTTATGCTATTCCAATTAGTGATAGTAGAAGACTTGGCCTACAAATGTTTGGTTACCATGGGATTTCCGTCCAATCAGTTGTTTCAAAAGCTGAAAAGATATTAGGTAAATTGCCAGAGAAAACAGTCATTTGTCACTTAGGAGGAGGAGGGAGCGTAACGGCAGTAAAAGAAGGTAAGAGTATAAATACATCAATGGGCTTCACTCCACTTGAGGGTCTTGTTATGGCTACACGAGTTGGTGATATAGACGCTGGGGCAGTTTTATATTTGTCAGAAAAATTGAAAAAGAGCCCCCATAAGCTTGAGGATTATTTCAATAATAAGTGTGGGCTTTTAGGCTTGTCGGGAAAAAGTTCTGATATTAGAGAATTGTTAATTGAAGAAGAAAAAGGACATGGTGAATCAGCTTTAGCCTTGAAACTCTATGCCAATCGGATTAAAGAGTATATTGGTAAAATGTCCGCTTCTTTGGGGGGAATAGATTTACTTGTTTTAGCTGGAACGGTCGGCGAGAGGTCTTTTGTTATGAGGCAAAGGATTTGTCAGGGTTTGGACTTTTTAGGAATTAATATTGATGATGATTTGAATAATAAGTCTGAAGGGGTGGAGGTGGATATCAGCAAACCGGAGTCTCGTGTCAGAGTTTTAATAGTCAAAACTGACGAAACCGAAGAAATAGCCAAAGAGACCTTAAGACTATCTAAATAAAAAAGTCCCATGTCGCAAATGTGCGACATGGGGTTAATTTGGGTTATTTTATATTTTTTATTTCTACTATACACGAGGCCACTGGGTTTACCAGGAGCCTTTCTTTTGGAATCAGCTGTCCAGTGTATTGACATACTCCGTATGTCTTATTTTGGATGCGAGTTTTGGCTCTTTCTAAATCTGAAAGAAATTTTTTTGTTCTACAGATTTGGGCCAAAATAGAATCAACGCCGAAAGACAGATTAGCTCTGTCCATAACGTCTGCACAGCATGATAATTCTGCGTAGTAAGATTCTAGGGAGTCAAGTAGGCCAGACAGGTTTTCTTTTTCTTGTTCAATTTTTTGTTGAACACAACTAGAAAACACTTGGAGATCTGCCTCTGGATAGTAATTTAATTTTTTAAGACACATAATTAGGTTGTTAAAGGGTTAGTGTTTATGGAGCTTTTCGTCTTAAATTATATACACTTTTTAATTTTTGTCAAATTTCATTTTTTGTATTAAGATATAAATATATGGTAGAGATAGTTCAAAAAGATAATAAGGTTTTGAGACAAAAAGCCAAAGAAGTAAAAGTCTCAGAAATAAATAGCCCCGATATACAGAAAGTATTAAAAGATATGTCGGAAGCTGTTGATAGTCAATATGACGGAGTAGCCATAGCTGCCCCCCAAATAGGCGTTTCTTTGAGAATATTTTGTATTTCAGGGAAGGCTTTTGATGCTGATTTCTTAGAAGGAAGAACACAAACTCATGATTCTAAAAAATACCCAAACTTATTTTTTATTAATCCAAAAATAACAAAAATTTCAAAAGATAAAAAATTAGTAGAAGAGGGCTGTTTATCTGTTAGACCTTTATTTGGTAAAGTTCGTCGAGCTTCACGAGCAAGTGTTTCTGCTTATGATGAAAAAGGGAAAAAATTTGAAATGGATGGCACCGGCTTACTAGCACACATCTTTCAGCATGAGATTGATCATTTTGAAGGAACTTTGTTTATAGATAAGGCTAAAGATATTAGAGAGGTAAATTATTAATCTCTGATTGAGAAATTATCTTTTTTATGATAATCTGGAAATTGTCAGATATTATTTTTAGATATTGGAGACGTGGCTATGAAATATGAACTGCTTCATATTTCATCCGATTTTGCAAAGCAAAAAT
>DAOQRR010000012.1:0-8852 GCA_035355875.1 Minisyncoccota bacterium | reverse complement strand
TTATCTTGACTAAGTCTTTAATAAATAGAGTATTTGGGGTTTGCCCTATTTCAACAAAAATACCACTGACCTGGATTATTTTCTCCTCTTTTGTTTCTTTGTCTTTATATGTTAAAGATTCTACAAATTTATTTCCCTCTACTTTGACTAATTCAATATTTTTAAAACATCTAAAATTAGGGTAAGCCATAACCTTTTCTATTGTAATTTTATCAGCTTTCATACAATCTCCAGATTCTAACAATGTAACACTTTTACAATAGGCTAGGAGTTGCATTGCTGTCTCAAAACCAGCATTACCACCACCAACAACAGCTACATCCATTTCAGAAAAGAGTGGCCCATCACAAGTTGCGCAATAAGTTATGCCCTTATTTTCAAAAGCTAGAGATCCTTCAATAGTTAATTTTCGGCGACTACTTCCAGTGGCAACAATAACTGATTTTGTCTTAAATTCTTTTTGTCTTTTTGTCTTAACAACAAAGTAGTCATTTTCTTTTTCAATTTTTTCTACTTCTTCTCCTTCAAAAATATCCAAAAACTGACCACTATAATTCTTAACATGGTCTTCTAAATTTTTTGCTAAATCATTACCAGATATTTCTTTGGTGCCTATCCAATTATAGATAGTTTCTGAAACAGTTGATTGACCGCCAAATTCTTTGGTAATAATAGCCGTCTTTAATAATTTACGAGCAGAATAAACAGCTGCTCCAGCCCCCGCAGGGCCACCTCCTAAAATAATTAAATCATACATACTCTCAATATTACCATAAAGTAAATAATTAAAAAACTTCCCCGTGGGGAAGTTTTTTAATTAAAGATTACTTTTTATTCCTTCTTAAGAATGCTGGAACGGTGCTCCATTCGTCTGTATCGTCAACAAATAAATCATCTTCAACTTCCTTATTTTTGTCATTTTTCTTAATATATTGAGAAGAGTTTTCTTCCTTGTCTTCTTTTTTATCTTCAGATTCAAGCTCCTCTTTCTTTTGATTTATTTGAAAGAGGGAACGCTTTGGCATATCAGTTGGAAAACCGGTGGCAATAACGGTAACTTTCATTTCGCCTTTCTTTAATTTCTCATCTTGAATAGTTCCAAAAATAACCTTAGCATCTTTATCTATAGACTCGGTTATGATTTTAGCAGCTTGTTGTATTTCGTGGATAGTTAAGTCTTCTCCACCAGAGATAGCGAATAAGACTCCTCTTGCTCCAGAAATAGATAAATCAAGAAGAGGGGAGTTAATAGCAGAGAGTGCTGCTTTTTCTGCTCGGCCTTCTCCAGCAGCAATACCAACACCCATTAAAGCACTTCCGGCATCATACATAACTGATTTAATATCAGCGAAGTCAACATTAATCATTCCAGGGGTGGTAATCAATTCTGATATTCCCTCAACGGCTTGTTTTAAGACTTCGTCACACAAAGCGAATGCCTCCTTAAATCCAACTTCTTTCTCAGAAATAGCAATTAGTCTATCATTAGGAATAACCAAGATAGCATCTACTTCTTTTTCAAGATCAGATAAACCAAGATCAGCCAACTTCATTCTTTGGTTACCTTCAAAAGAAAATGGTTTGGTTACGACAGCCACGGTTAATATTCCTTGCTCTCTAGCAGCTTGAGCAACAATAGGAGCAGCTCCTGTTCCTGTTCCTCCACCCATACCACAAGCAATAAATATCATATCGGCCCCCTTAATGACATCTTGGATTTCAGCTTTAGTTTCTTCGGCGGCACGACGGCCAACTTCTGGATTCATTCCAGCTCCTAGACCTTTAGTTAAATTTTTTCCTAAGTGAACTTTTTTCTCAGCTTGGGAATTATGCAAGTCTTGAGTATCAGTATTCATAGCGATAAACTCAACCCCTTTAACCTTAGAGCTTATCATATGGTTTAAGGCATTTTTACCAGAGCCACCAATACCGATAACCTTAATTCTTGCGAATGATTCAATTTCTGGATTTAATTTAGGCATATTTTTAAAAGACTTTTTGTCCTACTTAATATTAATAATTTTCCTACTTACATCATAACAGAAATTCAAAAAAAAGAAACATTTGACAAAATGTTTCTTGTGTGTTACTTATCGCGGGTTAGGGTAGTAGCTGAGAGAAAATCTTTTCAATAAAACCTTTAACTTTCTTAATTTCTTGGCTAGACGACAATAACGAAGAAGTATTAGAGCAATCTTCATCTTCACTTAAAGCAAGACCAAGGGCTGTATACCAAGAGTTGTCTTTAACTTTATATTTATTTAGAGGACACAAGTTAGCATTAGCTGTTTGGGCTGGTAATTTCAATTGTTCTCGTGCCACTTCTTCAATTTCAGCAATAGCAGAACTACCACCGGTTAGAATGATACCAGCTGGGAGTAATTCGTTTCTTTTTATTTTTTTCAATTGCCCGTCAATTAATTCAAAAATATCTTCAAGTCTAGCTTCTATAATATCAGCAACTTTTTTTTCTGAGTAATTCCCCCCAACGACATTACCCATCTTAATCATTTCAGCGTCTTCTAAAGAAATTTTTAATCCAAGGGCAATATCTTTTGTAATATACATTCCCCCTAAAGGAAAGACTTGTAGAGAAACAGGTAAATTATTTTCATAAACAATACTAGATATTGTGTCATAACCAATATCAACCAAGACACAACCAGCCATTTTTTGTTTGTTGCTTAAAAGAACATTAGCCGTTGCTATTGGAGAGGCAATGATTTCTTCTATCTTAATTTTAGCCAAAGCAAAAGCAGTAACTAAATCATCTATATTTTGCTTTAGACAAGTAATAAAAAGATTTTTAACTTCTAACCTAACCCCCTTTAATCCTTCTGGCCGAGCATATATTTCTTTACCGTCTAATTTATAAGCTAGGGGAAATGAGTGTATGACTTGACGATTTGGGATACTGAGATTTTCTTCGCTGTTAGTTAAGACACTAGAGACATCTAAAGAAGTAATCTCTTTATCGGCTTTTCCTACAACCACTAACCCAGAAGAGACAATGGAATTTAAGCTTATGCCCTCAATTGAAACATAAGCCCTTTTTATCTTTTGACCCAATGTTCTTTCGGCGACCGAAACAGCTTTTTTTATAGATAAAGCAACAGCATCAACATTAGAAACATAACCCAATCTCATGCCGTTTGTCTCAGCTAGACCTGTGGCTAAGACCGTTTTTTCTTTTTTGTGTTGATCAACACCAACAACAACCACTTTAGTAAAATTGGTCCCAACATCTATTCCACATGTAAAATTGCCCTTAGTCATAAATATAATTTAAGAAAAAATTTTTAGATATTTTTCTTCTTGCCTCTCCATTGTACTACTATGTTCAAATCCTTTCAAATGAAGCATCCCGTGTATAACTAAATATTTAATAAATTGACTATAAGACATATTGAAGAGGGGGGCTTCTCTTTTAGCTTTAGATAAGTCAATTAAAATTTCTCCGGAGTTTGAGGATAGAGAAAAAGATAAGATGTTGGTAGATTTATTAAGCCCACGATATTTTGAATTTATAGATCGTTGTTTTTGGCTTGAGATAAAAGATAGACTGAGGTCATAATTTTTACCCAAAATTTTATTTTTAATAGAAACAAAAGGCAAGCGCGGAGGCCTGCCTTTTGTTTCGTTTTTTATATTTAAAAAACTGGCTGTCATATTTTTAGCGATGAGATCTTCGGCCTCTTTTTATTTCTTTGCCGAGTTTAAATAATTTTTCTCTCTTTTTTCTATTTTCAATTCTTTTTAGAGCGGCAGCTTTAATCTTAACTTTTGATTCTGCTCTTTTATTATATCTCTTGCTTTTAACTTTTTGAATAATACCAGTCTCTTGCATCTTACGAGAAAATCTCCTAATCAAATTTACATTACTCTCGTTTGGATTTTTATTAACTTCTACTACTGTAATCATAATCGTTATGTTAGCACATCTTTTTAGCTCTAGCAAGTAGAATTAGAGCAAATCTTCGGGGTCTATGTTTATCTTAAAAGATAGAGGTAAATCTAAGAGAGCCTCACGAAGTTCTTTGCTTGTTTCTTGTTTGTTATCTTTAATTTTTGGCCAATCACGAGGGTCTACTTTTATGACGGTGTTAGTTATGAAGTGACCTTTGATTTTTCCGATAAAGGCACTGTATATTTGAGGATCATAATTAGATAATGTTTTTTCTATTAAATCTTTAGCTTTCTCGGTTTCTTTAGCTGTTCCTTCAAATGTTATTTTTATCAATCTTTTAAATGGAGGGTAATTAAATATTCTTCTTTCGTCTAAATCTTCTCTATATAAAGGTAATATGTTGCCTTTCAGAATATTTTCTAATATTTTATTATCATCTAATCTGGTTTGAGCCAAAACTGTGTTTTCGGTGATGTGGTGTAATTTTTCAACCGTCTGAATTATTTTCTGAGTCATATTAAAACTAGGAATAGAGAAAAGTCCATCTAAGGAGGTCATAACAGTGGCGCTTATTTCAGTTTGGTTTAAGAAAGATAGAGCTAAGCTTGTCCCCAGTAGAACGCTACCTTTATTTTTATGAAATTCAGAAATTATTTTTTCAATGTCTTTTTCAGTTTTAGCTGTTTCTTTATCTATTTGAAATATTTTTTTGTCTGGATAAAGTTTTTCTAATTCTTGGCGAACCTTATCTATTCCTATACCGAGAGGGACTAAATTCCAACTACCACAATGAGGGCAAGTCATTTTAGCATCTTGTTTAAAACCACATTTATTACACATAAATATACGGTTGCCGTCTTTGGTTTTTTCTTTTTTAGAATCATACAAGACAAGAGGAGCTTGGCATGATGGACAAAGTAATGTTTGACCACAATCCCGACAGACCGTGACAGGAGCTAGTCCTTTTCTGACAGTGAAAACAAAAACAGATTTAAGAGAAGATAAGGTATCGTCCATTAATTTTTTAGCCTCTGGCCCAATAATATTAAAATCTTTACTTAGCTCTTCTTGTCTTTTATCTAATATAAAACCACTATTTATTCTAGAAAAACGATAAATTGGTGGAAGAATTTCACCGTATTCACCGTTCTCGTAAGAGCCTAATATTTCTGGCCTGAGCAATGTGTCTCCAAAAATTAATTTAATCTTTTTTATTGAAGAATATATTTCTGCAAAAGTTCTTAGGTCTAAATAAGGGCGAGATAATTGTTTGTAAACTTCCGAACTTTCTTTTTCAACAATGATGGTCTTTATATCATCTCTTGAGATTGATAGGAAAAGAGGAGTTCCAATAATTAAAAGTGGGTGTTCCGCGCTAATAATATCATTATATTTTTGAATTAATTCTTTTTTGGGTAATTTGCTGTGCAGTGTAAAAACATAATTTTCTATTCCTTTGGAAAGTTCATTGTAAAAAATATCAATATCGTGCCTGGTCGGTAGACTAATAAAGATAGATTCTTTTTTTGCAAAAGCTTCACGGATTAAAGTTTTATAATAACTTAAACGATCAGCGAAAGGGGCTTGAAAAATTAATTTTTCTTGTTTGATGTTTTCGTTTGGAATATTTTCTTTTGATGTTTCTTTTAAGCTGGAGATATTTTCTAGCAAAACTGCTGGGGTTAAAGATTTTATAATAGTGCCACTATTGCTTAAATAATAATCTTTCACGAGGTTGCAAGTTTCCAGAAAACTTTGACTAAAAGGCGAAGGACCTTTAATCTTATCTATCTTTTTTAGTTTATAGTTAGCTTCTTTTAAGTTAGCCTTAGCTAAAAGAGCATCTTCTGTTTGGATAACGATAGCATCTATTTTCTTACTACGAACAGGGACAGATATAATATGACCAAGGGGGATATTGGTTTTTGAAAAATAAGATAAATGCTCTTTAGAATTATTTTTTGCTAAAGGGATAGCTTTGATGATATACATATTCTTATTTTATCACATAAAAACAATAATTTATTAAATTTTAAAAATATGCTATAATTTTCTTACTCATTTAAAAATATGTCATTATTTTCAAAGAAATTAGGAATAGACTTAGGAACAGTTAATACTCTTGTTTATTTGCCAAATAAGGGGGTTGTCTTAAATGAACCATCAGTGGTGGCTATATCTGAACAAGACCACACAATTTTAGCTATTGGTCAAGAAGCCAAAGACATGATAGGTAAAACTCCTGAAAGCATAGTTGTTTATCGTCCAATGAGGGATGGGGTGATTGCTGACTATCGGGTAACAGAAGCTATGTTGCGTTATTTTATCTCAAAAGCCTTAGGTTCTCTTAATTTCTTCAAGCCAGATGTTATGGTCTCTGTTCCAGCTGGTATTACTTCTACAGAAAGAAGGGCTGTTGTGGAGGCTGCTATTAGGGCGGGAGCTAAAAATGCTTATGTCGTCAAAGAGCCAATTTTAGCAGCTATAGGTGCTGGTATTCCCATAGAGGAATCTCGTGGTTATATGGTGATGGACATAGGAGGAGGCACAACAGACGTAGCAGTTATTTCTTTGGGTGGAATTGTTTCTTCAACTTCAGTTAAATGTGCGGGTGATAAAATTGACCAAGCTATAACAGATTACATTAAGAAAACTTTCAACCTAGCTATCGGAGACAAGACGGCTGAAACAATTAAAATAAAAATTGCGGCAGCTATTCCGGTGGAAGAAGAATTAACCATCACTGTTAAAGGGCGTGATTATATCCAAGGATTACCAAGAACGGCACAAGTTTCAACAAACGAAATAGTTAGAGCCATTGATAAAGAGTTAAGGACAATGATCGGAGCTATAAAAGATGTTTTAGCTCAAACTCCACCAGAACTATCAGCTGATATCATAGATGATGGAATAATTATGACTGGGGGGACAAGTCAATTAAGGAATTTAGCTGATTTGGTCTATAGGCGAACTGGGGTGAAAGCAAGAGTTGCCGACGAGCCTTTCTTGTGTGTCGCTAAGGGGACAGGGGAAGCATTAAACCACTTAGATACTTATAAAAAAAGTATTATATCTAAAAGATAATGGATGATTTCAAAAAAATATTTCCGGAAGAACTCTATCATAGCTATGTTATAGAGGGTAGTCCGGTCATAACCACACAGAAGCTCATCAGTCTTTTAAAGATGCGTGGTGAAATAGAGGACAAGAGCCCGAATCTTTTAATTCAAAGTTATGAATCTTTCGGGATGGAAAGTAGTGGTCAAATTAAAGAGTGGCATAGTCAGCTAGCTTTCGGTCAAGGTAAAAAGATATGTATTATTGCTACCAAGTTTATTAATCATGAAGCCGAAGAATCTCTTTTGAAAATTATAGAGGAACCTGGTTTAAATACTCATTTTTTTATAATTTTGCCAGACTCATCCACTTTACTTCCCACCTTACTTTCTCGGGTTCAAGTTATTAAAGATAGTGAAGTGGGGCAAGAAGAAATTGAATTAGAAGAAGTTGCCAATTCTTTTATCTCACTAAAAACAAAAGACCGCATAGTTTTAATAGATAATTTTATTAAAGATAAAACAGACCAAGATAATTCTGGAAAATTAAGACGCTCGGCTACTATTTTAGTAAATTTGTTGGAAAGTATTTTTTATCTTAAATTTAAAGAGGATATCCTTGATTCTAAAAATATAAATATTTTAGATAATCTGAGAAAGAGTCGAGATTATCTAAAGCGACCAGGTTCTTCGGTCAAATATATTTTACAAAATCTAGCTTTGCTTATTTAAAAAAATAAAAACTTATGTTAAAATAAAAATATGTATAACACGCAAGAATTTAAAAATGAATTACAAAAAATAGAGGTTTGGTTATCTAAAGAATATTCTCAAATTCAAACGGGCCGAGCTACCCCGATGGTTTTAGATAGTATATCTATAGAAAATTATGGTAGCTATACGCCAATTAAAAATGTTGCTTCTATTTCAGTTGAAGATTCTAAGACCTTAAGAATAGCCCCTTGGGATAAAAACCAAGTTAGATTAATTGAGGGGGCCATAAATGAGGCCGATTTAGGTTTATCTGTTTTGTCTGATGCTGATGGTGTTCGGGTGATATTTCCAATGTTGACCACTGAAAGCAGATCTAAACTAGTTAAGATTCTAAAAGAAAAATTAGAAGACGCTAGAATAAGCGTTAGGAAAGAAAGACAAGCCGAAATTGATCGGCTAGAAGGTTTGACAGAAGACGAAATAAAAAGAGCTAAAGAAGAAATACAGAAAGCTGTAGATGAGGTTAATTCTAATCTAGAAAATATTTTTAATAAAAAGGAGAGTGATTTAATGACTCAATAAAATGTCCATACTACTTTTTTTAATTATCCTCGTTATTTTAGTTGTTTCTCATGAGTTTGGGCATTTTATTGTTGCCAAATTAAATAAAATTAGAGTAGATGAATTTTCTTTTGGTTTTCCACCCAAGCTTTTAAGTAAAAAAATAGGGGAGACAACATATAAATTAAATGCCCTACCTTTTGGAGGGTATGTCAAAATATATGGACAAGGAGAAGAAGAGGAGGAAGAAGATAAAGATATAAAGAGGAGCTATAATAGTAAGCCTTTTTATGTAAAAGCTATGGTTTTACTTGGGGGTGTTTGTATGAACTTTCTATTAGCTTGGTTGCTTTTGTCTATAGGATTTATGTCTGGCTTACCTTCTTCGGTTTCAGGTTTTGGAGATGCTTCACTAATTAAAGATAAGGCCGTAACAATAACAAGTACCCTAAAAGATTCACCAGCCGAGAAAGCCGGACTTTTGTCTGGAGATAAAATTAATTATTTAGGAACAGAATCTGATTCAACATTACTTTCATCATCTATTTTTGGAGTAGAAACAGTTCAAAACTTTATTAATAAACATGGGGGTGAAGAAGTGACAATGTCGGTAG
>DAOQRR010000011.1:0-9914 GCA_035355875.1 Minisyncoccota bacterium | reverse complement strand
TACGTAAATATTTATTAATCGCAAAAATACTAGAAATACTTCCTAAGATAATACCCGAGCCAAGCATAATAATAAACAATTGCCAGAAATTAGCTTTGTAATAATTATATATATTGATACCAATAAAATCAGTCATTTGGTTACCAAGCCAAATTGAAACCGGAACAAAGATTAAAGCCGTCGTAATTGAAGCCATAATTCCCACCATTACACCTGAAGCAATAAATGGTCCACTTATATACTTTTCTCCTGCTCCCACTAATTTCATTACTCCAATCTCTTCTCTAGACATGTAAATAATTAATCTAATTGTACTATAAGTGATGAGCAAAGATATTAAAACCAAAATCAACGAAACGATAAAACCCAATCTCTGCGCTCCCTCTATAATAGAATTTAATCTATCTATGACTAATTTATTTTGGCTATAATCTATTTTATCAATAATAGACAATGCCCCTCTAGACAAAGTTGTTCCATCTTCAAAATAATTAGAAATACTTTCATATTGAGATGGGTCTTTGGCATTTATATTTAAAGCTGCTCCAAGGGGATTTTCTCCTATTTCTTCTAAAGCTTGTAGAGTTAAATAATCATTGGCATGTTTCTCTTTAAAATCTTGTAAGGATTTCTCTTGAGAAACATATGCTACCCCACTAACTTCCGGCAAGCTCTCTAGCGAGTCTTTAATTTCTAAAATAACATCCTCTGGAGCATTTGGAACAAAGTAAACGGTCACATCCACTTTCTCTTTAATGTTATTCAAAGATGAATTAAGGGTGATGTTTACTAGAATTAAAGAAGTGATGACAAACAGTGTTACCGTCATTATCAAAACACTAGCAATTGAGGTAAAAACACTTCGGGTAAAATTCCGATAACCAGAAACAATAATTCTTTTTAGTTTAGTTAGAAACATAAGATTATTATAACATATATTTACCGTCCTTATCATCCCTAATAATCCTTCCTTCCTCTATGGTAATGACTCTTTTTTTAACTTGATCTATAACAGTTTTGTTGTGAGTAGTTAAGATTACTGTTGTCCCTAATTCATTTATCTTCTTTAATAAATTAACCACTTCTTTAGTATTTATTGGGTCTAAATTGCCCGTTGGCTCGTCGGCAATAATTAAATCTGGTTGAGTAATAATAGCTCTAGCTATCGCCAGTCGTTGCTTTTCACCTCCAGACAGCTGGCTTGGAAAGAAATCAGCTCGAGAAGATAAACCTACTAATTCTAGAACTCGTGGAACATCTTTTTTTATTTCATCCTCCCCCTTATCAACCGCCTCCATAGCAAAAGAAATGTTTTCAAAAACAGTCTTGTTAGTTAATAATCTAAAATCCTGAAAAACCATCCCGATTTTTCGACGGAAAGCCATTAATTCTTTTTTAGATAATTTATTTATATCATTTGATTCAAAAAAGACAGAACCGGATGTTGGTTTTTCTTCAGCTAAAATTAATTTAGTTAAAGTTGTTTTCCCAGCACCTGAGTGTCCAACGATAGAGACAAATTCCCCTTGAGATACAGAAAAGTTAATATCTTCTAAGCACACATTGCCCCCATATTTTTTTGTTACATTATTAAAATAAATCATGTCTTTATCTAGAATATCACAAATCCCTCTCGGCTTCAATGAAAAGACTGAGTTCTCCGTCCAAAAGTACGTCATCAGTGTTATGAATTTCTACCCCCGTTCGGTGGTCTTTGATCATTTTATATGGGTGTAAGGTATAAGTTCTAATTTGGTTGCCCCATTCTATTTCAGTTGTTTTAGAAATAGCAAAACCGTCCTTTTGTCTTTGTTTTTCTTTTTCCCTAATTAAATAGAGCTTGCCCTTTAACATTTCTAGGGCTTTTTCTTTATTCTGTTCTTGAGATCTTTCCGATGTGACATGAATTGATGTATTTGTCGGAATATGAATAACCCTAACCGCTGTTTCTCTTTTATTTACATTTTGCCCACCAGGTCCTCCTGATTTAGAATATTCTATTTTCAAATCATCTTCTGATATATCTATTTCTTTGTCGTCTTTCTCAAACTCAGGAATAACTTCAACTAAAGAGAAGGAGGTTTGTCTTAAAGATTTAGCATTAAATGGGGATTGACGAATTAGGCGATGAACACCTGATTCGTTTTTAAGCGTGCCATAAGCATTTTTACCAACAACCTCAATAGAAATATTTCTATATCCACCAAGACTATTTTTATTTTCACTAATTACAGAATAAGAGAAACCGACTTTACTAAAATATTTGGTATACATTCTAAAAAGCATAGCCGAGAAATCTTCAGCATCATCTCCCCCAGCCCCCGAGAGAATAGACAGAATACAATTACCCTTATCATACTTCTTTGACCCAAGGAGTTTATTTTTTAATTCAGAAATTTTCTTTATAACAAGCTGAGCTCTTACCTTATCTTGCCAAAAATCAATCGAGGACATTTCTGCCTCTAGCTGATTTATCTCTTCTTTTATCTTTTCTTCATCCATCTTGTTTTTGAGCCGAAGGCCAGGATCGAACTGGCGACCTATGGTTTACGATACCATCGCTCTACCGACTGAGCTACTTCGGCTTATTAAAGATTATTTATTAAAAAACACAAACCTTATTTTCTCAATAAAAACAAACTAATTGGTTTTAGTTGAGCCGTTGATCGGGATTGAACCGATGACCTCTCCCTTACCATGGGAGTGCTCTACCAACTGAGCTACAACGGCTTTAAAGTAAAAAGGATATTTTCAAAAACATCCTAATATAAACAATACTATAAAATAAAAATAGTTGCAATTTATATCACAATAAGTTAGTATATAAGGCAATAGGAAAATCTAATGATCTTCACTAAAAAGTGGGTTATTTAATTTTTCTTTGATAATAATATCGCGGGATAGAGAAATGGTATCTCGCAAGAGACTGATAGACTCATAACCCCAAGGTTATGAGCGAGGAAGTCTAAAGAAGTAAGTGTAGTTTAGAATTAAACAATATCGCGGGATAGAGAAATGGTATCTCGCAAGAGACTGATAGTTCTCATAACCCCAAGGTTATGAGCGAGGAGGTCTAAAGAAGTAAGTTTAATTTAGAATTAAATAATATCGCGGGATAGAGAAATGGTATCTCGCAAGAGACTGATAGCTCTCATGACCCCCAAGGTTATGAGAAGAAGGTTTCAATAAGTAATATAAGTTAGGGTTCACAACACATCGCGGGATAGAGAAATGGTATCTCGTAAGGCTCATAACCTTAAGAACCTGGTTCGATTCCAGGTCCCGCAACAAGAAAAAAACCAGTGGTTCAACCACTGGTTTTTGATATTTTACCAGAATTGCGCGATAGCGTTAGGTGGGTAAAAATAAATCACAGAGTGTTCCACACTGGGTTCATTATTTTGTTGCAGAGACAATGATTATTTCCTTTCAGTTAATAATACTAACTGAAAAAGCCACAGGTCCCAGCCACAGGTCCCAGCCACAGGTCCGACCTGTGGCTAACTCATGAATATTTTGTTGCGCGGCCGATGGGACTTGGTCACAGGTTTTTTTCTGCTGAAAAAACCCGCGACCCCGCCTCGGACCGTCGTCCTCCGGCTTTCAAGTCCCATCGAAAAATAAACCCCTGAAGGTTTATTTTTGCTTGCGCGGCCGATGGGACTTGGTCACTCTCGTCTCATATTTTATTTCTGGTTCGACAAGCTCACCATCATAAAATATCTCACTCCCTTGACCTCCACTCGGGCTGGCCGCTTCGCGGACTTCGTCAGCCCTCGGTTCAAGTCCCACACCTGCTACAAAATAAATCGCCCAGTGTATCCACACTGGGTTCATTATTTTGTTGCGCGGCCGATGGGACTTGAACCCACGACCTCTCCCGTGACAGGGGAGCGTTCTAGCCAGCTGAACTACGGCCGCTTATTATTTTTATATACTCATCAAAAACATTTTTCTTCCTTTTTAAACAAAAAGGAACCTGACCCTTATTATACATAATTTTATAAATTTGCAAAGAGTCTTTAATAAAAACCATTGTGTCGGTGGGAGGAATTGAACCTCCGACCTTGGGCTTATGAGTCCCACGCTCTAACCAACTGAGCTACACCGACAAGGTAATTATATATTAACAAATTTTTTAGAAAATTCAATGTTTAAAACAAAAAAGAGACTCAGCTTATCCAACTGAATCTCTGTTATTCTACCTTAAAGACAAACCAGTAATCACCAGTTGCCATATTACTTACCCTTTCTGGGTAAACCATGGCATCTGATTCTCCTTCTATTTGAGCCGTCAGATATCTTTTATCTAAGATGGGATTGGTTGACACTAATTTAATAATATCAAAGAAATTTAAATCCCAGTAGATTTCAATATTCTTGCGACAAATAGAGACGAGCTCTCTTGGGCTAATAGTCTTTAGTGATTTTTTTTCAGCCCACTTATTAGCCTTCTCAAGCCCCCCTTCCCCATCATTTGGCCAACAGATGGCAAGAAAGTCACAAGATTTGTTCTCGGAACTTTCCCCTTCGTCGGCCTTAACTAACAAGTGGGTGTTGTAATCTGTAGTGTGAGAAGCAAAGTTTTTTATCAATGAAAGCATTGAAGTATCATAATGCACCTCAACATTTTCTATTAAATAAACCCTCGCCCCTATTGATTTAGCAGATTCCTCTAAATCAATAAAATTTAGTTTTTTCATCTTTTTACCTCCTTTTAATCTCTTTATAACACATTTTCTAGATTTCGCCAAGTTTACTGAGGTCTAAAAATATAGTATTACGGGGGTAAATATAATATATAACAGACCCCCTTTGGGGGTCCTTTTTTTATATCACTCCAAGCTCTTCAAAAAAGTTTTGATATTTTTTAATCATTGACCTACCCTTAACCTGAGTTATTCCTGCCTCCACACCCTTGTGAGCTATCTCGTTCCTATATATATGAGCATCCCAAGCGTCTTGTATGTGCCTAAAACCTGATTCTCGAGCAGAATTTAATAACTCATTTAAAGTTTCTCCCGAAAAACCTTTCTCTTTCAAAACTTCCTCAAGCAATGAATCGGCTTCTAGTATTGCCACCCTCCAGTCTGATTCCTGAGTTCCCTCTATCAGTGTTAAAATATAATGCCAACGGTAATTACCATTTTCTTCTTTGTCAGACTGTTTTTCCATCATCTCAGATATTTTGCTTTTAACTTCTTCTTTCTGGTCTTTTTGTAATTCAAAAATTCTAACTAGTGAATAAATAATTATGATTAGAAAAAATATTATTATGATACTAATTATGTTAGAAACTGATGTCCAAATTCTTGGATTAGACAAGAACTGCCAAATATCCTCAAAAAAATTAACAATTTTAGAGAAAAAGAAAGTGATATTAAAATAAACTGGATTGATTGGTAAAGTCATATATTTTTATTTTACTACTAAAAAACAATTATTGTAAGCTTTCTATATCTTTACCTATTTGGAACAAAACATCTTCTCTTAAAAACGGTGCTGTAATTTGAACCCCAAAAGGTAATCCTTCATTAGTCTTACCAGATGGAATTGTTATGGCTGGGATATTAGCTAAGTTTGCGGGGGCAGAAAATATATCACACAGATACATTGAAACTGGGTCATTTAATTTTTCTCCTAATTTAAAAGGCAAAAACGGAACAGTTGGAGTAATAAAAGCATCTATGTCTAAAAAGGCTTTGTTTATTTCATCTTTTATCATTTTCCTAACTTTTATGGCTGTGTTGTAATAGGCATCATAATAACCATGAGACAAAACATATGTCCCTAGTAATATTCTTCGTCTTACTTCTTTGCCAAAACCGGAAGCCCTACTTTTAGCATAAACATCAAAAAGATTATCAGCATCTATACTAAGTCCATAACGAATACCATCATAGCGAGCCAAATTGCTTGAAACCTCAGCCGACATAATTATGTAATAAACAGCTAGGGAATATTTTAAGATGGGTAGTGATATGTCAACAATTTCATAACCAAGAGATTTTAATTTTTGACATGTTTCTTCGAAATTATTCAGGACCGCCTTATCTATTCCCCCACTCTCTAAGAACTCTCGAGGAATTCCTATTTTCTTCTTTAGGGGTTTCTTCTCAATATCTCTTTTTTCTTCTGGTATAGAAGTGCTGTCTTTTTTGTCGTATTTAGAAATTGCCCTAAAAACAATCTCTACCTCTTCAACTGTTTTTGCCATCGGTCCAACTTGATCAAGCGAACTACCCATAGCAATTATGCCAGACCGAGAAACAGCACCATAACTAGGTTTTAAGCCAACTAATCCACAAAAAGAAGCTGGCTGTCTGACAGATCCACAAGTCTCTGTCCCCAAAGCAACAAGTGCCATATCTCCCGCTACAGCAGAAGCAGAACCCCCTGATGATCCGCCTGGTACTCTAGATATATCATGAGGATTTTTAGTAACTCCAAAAGCACTAGTCTCCGTTGATGACCCCATGGCAAACTCATCCATATTTGTCCTTCCTAAAAATATAACCCCTTCGTCTTTTAGTCTTTCCACTACAAAAGAATCATAGGTGGCAACATAGTTCTCTAAAATTAAAGAGGAGGCTGAAGCAATTTGTCCTTTATATAAAATATTATCTTTTATAGCTATTGGTATACCAGTAAGAAGAGTTGCTCCCCCACTATCTATTAATTCTTGCGCTTTTTCTATTTGCTCATCTAAATTATTATATATTTCCAGATAGGCATTTATGTCTTTATTTTTTTCTTTTATCTCTCCTAGATAAACATCAACTAAATCTTTGACCTTAATCTTTTGGTCAATTAATAACTGGTGGGCTTTACTTATTGTTAATTCTCTTAAACTTATTTCCATAATTACAATATCTGCTTAACTTTAATAAAATCATCTTGTGTGTCGGGTGCATTTTTGAGAATGTTTTCTCTTTTTTCTATATTGTTATTTGTCACCTCGTCTTCTCTCGTGATGTTGTATAAAAAGTAGTTTTCTTTGTCTGTTAAAACTCCATCTTTATTTCCAATTTCTTCTGATACTTCTTTAATTTGGTCAACATAAGCTAAGATGGCATCAAAATCCTGAGCCATCGCCTTAGCCTCATCATCTTTAATATCTATCCTTGATAAATTAGCTAGTTTTTTAATTTCAGTTATGTCCATAACAAAAGAATACCATATTTTTAATGATTTATATAGTTATTTAGTAGTTGAACTACTAAATAACTTAGCCAAGCGGAAAGATAAGCCACTACAAGAATAGCTTCCACAAAAGAGTACGCAAAATTTTTTGCTAAAAATTTTGCTCAAAGACTCTTCGCCGTCGCTCGAGCTAGCCTCTTTTGTGGAACTATTCTTTTCGTGGCTTACTAGCCTCGCGGAAAAGATTGTTGTTCCGAAAAACATTACGGAAGACGACAGTCTGAGCATAGTAATTTGAGAGCATTGAAATATCCGTGTTTTTTTGGAACAATAATCTTGAAGCGAGGTGAAGCCTTCCCACATGTCGGACATGTGGGAAAATTATAACAATTCTTGAAATTCCTGTTCGTCAATTATTTTAATTTTTAATTTTTGTGCCTCTTTGTATTTCTGCCCTGGTTCTTTCCCCGCCAAAAGATAATCAGTTTTAGTAGAGACCGAGCTAGAAACTTTTCCACCTCTTTCAATTATCATCTTCTTAGCTTCCTCTCTCCCTAAGTTTGGCAATGTCCCTGTCAAAACAAAAACTTTACCAGCAAGTTTTTGACTAATGTTTTTTTCTTTTTCAATAGAAACTCCATTTTTAAATAATTTATCAATAAACTCAAGGTTATGTTCATCTTTGAAATAATTAAATATGTTGAGCGAAACAACTGGTCCAATATTTGGGACAGAGCCAATTTCTTCAATGGTTGCTTTTTTTATCTTATCTATAGTATTAAAATAATCAGCTAAATCACGAGCAGTCTGTTCTCCAACTTGTAAAATACCAAGAGCGTATATAAAACGCCATAGGGGAACTTTTTTATGCTCATTAATTGAATTGATGATATTTAGAGCTGACTTCTGCCCAAACCTCTCTAGCCCCGCTAAATCTGATTTATCTAAAATAAATAAATCAGAAGCATCACTAATTAAGCCTTCATCTTTCAATCGATTTATTATTTTGGGGCCTATTTCGTATATCTCAAAAGCACTAACAAAGTGATATAGGCTTCTTGCATTTCTGGCTTCACATTTTTTATTTAGACAAAAGTAAGCCACTGATTTATCTTTATTTGAAGAAATCTTTTGTTCAATTTTACTTCCACAAACTGGGCAAAAATCTGGCATTTTAAAATCTCTTTCTTTACCACTTCTCATGTCTTTAATAACTTCTACAACTTCAGGTATAACATCTCCAGCTTTTTGAATTACAATAGTGTCACCTATTTTTAAACCTAATCGCTTAATTTGATCCATATTGTGAAGAGTTGCCTTAGAGACAATAGAGCCGGCCACCGGTGTTTCATTAAAATAAGCCACCGGCGTTAAGACTCCCGTTCGCCCAACATTAACCTTAATATCTTTTAAAATTGTTGTGGCTCTTTCTGCTTGGTATTTATAAGCCACTGAATGCCTAGGAGCCTTACCAACAATACCCAAATTATCTCTTGTCTTTAAATCATCAACTGATATAACTAACCCATCAGTTCCAATAGGTAATTTCTGCCTTATTTTTTCAACTTCTTCTAAAAAAACAAAAACTTCATCAATGTTTTTAACCTTCTTTTCTCTCGGTGAGGTTTTAAATCCTATTTTTTTCAGATAATTGTGTTTTTCAGAGTGATTATAAATATTTAATTTCTTCTCGTCTTCCTCCATTAAGATTAAGTCCCAGGCAAAAAAATTGAGATTCCTTTCTTTAACGATATTAGGATCTAATTGCCTTAAACTACCAGCGGCAGCATTTCTGGTATTAGCAAAAGTCTTTTTACCTAATTTTTCTTGTTTTTTGTTTAAATCTTCTAATGCTTTCTTGGACATAACAACCTCTCCCCTAATTTCTAGAAAATCAGGCACAGGACCTTTTAGTTTAAGGGGAATATCGTATATCATTCTGACATTTTGGCTAACATCTTCACCAATTAAACCATCACCCCGTGTTGCCCCACGAACTAGATTACCTCTTTCGTATACTAAAGAAGCTGATAATCCGTCTAACTTTAATTCACAAAAATAGGATAAATCATTCCCCGCTAATTTAGAAATTCTATTTTGCCAATCTCTGACCTCATCATAAGAAAAGACATCGTTTAAGCTAGTCATCCTTGTCTGATGTTTAACTTTTTTGAAAGAATCAAGAGGCTTCCCCCCAATTCTTTCTGTAGGAGATTGAATAGAACTAATTAATTCGGGATGCTTCTTTTCTAAATCTCTTAATTCTCTAAGCAAAGAATCATAAACCTCATCAGAAACAGAAGGATTATCATAAACATGATATTCCTCTTGAAGCTCTGCTATTTTCTGCCGTAGTTTAACTATTCTTTCTTTTGCTTTGGGTTTAGTAACTTGGCGCATATTCTCCATTATAATTAATTCTATATGATCTTTCGACAGCTCTAATATTTTGTTTATCACAAATATTAAAACCGCTAGATTTTATAGTTACATTCTTGGCCTGGCTTAGATTTTGAACAGATTCAACTTCAAATTTAAAACAGGGATCTTTTGGGTTATACTCGGAGCTACCATCATCTATTTCAATCTCATATTTATAATTACCACCTTCGTAATCGTCCAAACCTGTTATTCCTTCTCCCCAGTTAATTTGAAATTTTTTACCCGCACATGTCCAATCTGTGGGCTTATCTGTTTGCCCCAAGAAATGCTCAACAGCCACTTGCTCAAAAAAGAGAGCACACTCATTGGCTGTATCTGCCCAAACAGTC
>DAOQRR010000010.1:0-10229 GCA_035355875.1 Minisyncoccota bacterium | reverse complement strand
CTAATATTAGCCAAGAAATCGCAAAAAACACAAAAACACGCTTTTTTAATTTTAAAATAAAAAAAAAATTAATAAAATATAGTAATATGTAAAAATATAAATAATAACTTTTTAAAAAAACGTGTTTTTGTGTTTTTTCCGTGTTTTGTTGTAATGTTAGCCAATAGAATAACACAAAAAAAACACAAAAAAACACAAAAACACGTTTTGAAGTGTGTTCCCGTGTTTTTACTTGACAGAATAGCGTGGATATTGTCTTAAAAAAGACAAAATCATAAAATAAAAAATACAAGATAAACAATATAACATAAAAAAGCCTATCTTGTCAAGTATTAATAGAAGCATAAAAACTATATTTATATTTTATTTAATATTAGCTAGTGAATACTTCGCTTAATGATTATTAATATACGTATAATACTATTAATTGATATAATTTGACAAATAAGTCAAATCGTGTCATCTAGACCCAGTCCCACCACCCCACCACCCCCGTCCGATTTTATATAGATAGTGGCTTAAAATTTATATTACCCCCTTAAATAAAAAACCAGCTATGGCGAACCATAACTGGTATATTATATATTGGTTATTATATACTAAATCTTTCGTAATTTTATCCACAACAACATAAAACATAATATTTGACAATATCTATTTTTTTGCTAATATTATATTTATTTGCGTTATTCTTAATTTTATGTTATAATGAAGTTAAGATAAGAATATTTTGCTAATATAAAGTGTGAAAAGGACTTTCACATGAGCAATTATCTCTACTATCATTCCGACTGGGCGTACTAACGATATAGCGCTCAGTCTTAGTCTAAAAGCAATGGAACTAGATAACTTACTCGACCTTAAAGAAGAGTTTAAACAAACTAACCATGATAGACGAAATCCTAAAAGAGATAGAGGAGAATCCGATCCAACAAATAGAAACCAGCGAAACGGCCGATAATAAGCTCCCAGTAGTAATATCGGTTGATTTGCGTACACGCAAGGAGATTATCCGTGACTGGTTGTCCGGGATGGAGAAGAAAGAAATTGCTGCTAAGTATTCTTTACCAATCCGTTCTATTTCTGTAATAATAGATAAAAATGACGACTTACGCTTGGATATTGAAAAGCGACATTTAGCCATTACCGCTGCTAGGGAAAACGTCCGCTTATCAGAAACCAAGAATAAGATGTTAAATTATATAGATAGCACCTTAGATGAAACTTTTGCTAATAATAGCGAAGAATTAACACCTGAAAAAAAATTAAAATTTTTAGGCGGAATGGCGATGTTGTGGGATAAGATAGCGGCGACAGCTAGGTTGAATCAGGAAAAGCCTACGCAGATAATGGAGAAACGTGAACTTAAGGCTGACCTTAGCGAGATATTAAAGCAGTTGCCGACAGCTGAGGATAAGATGAACTTCTTACGTCAGCAGTCACAAGGTATGAAGTCTACCGATGTTGTTGATGGACAGATAATTAATTAATGATATGGAAGATACAGTTGTTTATAACAATCATATATCTACCTTCCCGATTCTTACACCTGAAGAGCAACAAGTAATATTAGACAAAAAGCTTGAAGATAGATTTCAGTTGACCTTACTGACAGATGATCAGCACCCAAATTACTTAGCTAATCGTGAGATAGCCATCGCCTTATGTAAAGGTGATTTGACAGGTTTGGCTACAGCTAAAGAGGACCCATCACGTATTCTTTCATCTGGGTTTAGATATTGGGCTGATAACTTTGTTTGGATTCAGGACCCTGAAGCTGAGGATGCGTCAAAGAAAAATATTCCTTTCTTATTGTGGGATTTTCAGGAAAGAGCTGCTGAGGAGATTATTAGGGCGATTGTACTTGGATATGATATGCCGATTGAGAAAAGCCGTAAGTTGGGCTTGTCTTGGTTGGTAATGGCAATATTTGTTTGGGGCTGGCATTTTCATGGCTGGGAACTATTAGTTGGTTCTCAGAAAAAGGAGAATGTCGACACTAAAGGAAATATTAAAACGTTAATTGAAAAGGCTAGATATATTATTGAAAGAAATCCTGATTGGATGATGACTAAGTTAAAGGATAAGGTTACCGATAAAAACGCTTTATTGGTTCACCCTGTTCATGGTGCTACGCTTGCCGGTGAATCTAACAACCTTAACTTTGGTCGTTCTGATAGGCGTAAAGCTGTATTATTCGATGAGTTCGCATCTTGGGAGCAAACTGATAAGGCTGCGTGGCAGGCTTGCGGTTCTACTACTAAATGTCGTATTCCGCTTTCTACGGCTAATACACGCGGTACTAACTGTCATTTCTTTACAATCATTAATAATTCTAAAAAGAAACAGAACAAATATCTACGCTTACATTGGACTTTACACCCAATATTCGCCAAAGATTTGTATTACGATGAATATGGTAAGCCTAGGTCGCCATGGTATGACAATGAGGTTAAGAGGTCCGCGACAATGCAGGAAGTATATCAAGAATTAGACATAGACTATCAAGCATCAATGGGCAGTAAAGTCTTTCCGATGTTTAGCTTAGAGAATAATGTTAAGGAAGGATTAGTGTATAATCCAGACCTACCTTTATATATATCAGCCGACTTTGGTCTTGACACAACAGCATTTATATGGTGGCAAGAAGATAAGTCTAAAGGATTATTTTATATCATTGACGAATATCAGAATAATGGTGCTGGTGAAGGTACTAGCATTTATCACTTTATAGATGTTTTACAAAGTAAGCCATATAAGCAAGGAATAATGTATGGCGATCCACATTCAGGTGAGAATAGGTCGCTAACATCTGGTCAGTCAAATGCCAGTATCTTGCGTAAGTATGGATATATCTTTAAGAGCCAACGAGCGCACATTGGAACACGTATCAGTTCATTAAGGAATATCATGGACAGGGTGTTAATCAGTGATACCTGTGTTATCGGAATTGAGGCTTTAAGTTCTTGGCAGTTTATAACATCTAGGACTGGTACATCAGAAACACCTAAGCATGATGAATATAGCCATTGGTGCGATGCAGCCACGTATTTTGCTCAAAATCACGTTGCTAATAAGATAAATCAAAATTCTACAACAAGAAAAAGAAAACAATATAGTTCAACTTCAGGGGGAGTGGTTGGATAAACAATATGCCTAAAAAGGAAGAGGAAATGAAACCTCCGGTACAATATAATGAAGACAAGGAACTTGATGCTGAATACAGTGAGTTTTGGGGTAGGTTTAATACTTATAAAGAAAATCGTAATCAGACTATTAGGTTTTTTAACAAAGGTGGTGTAGCTCGTAATATTATTGACTATGTTCGTGATAGCGTTGACAGGATTAACGAGTATAGCCCTAAGCCTGAATATAAGGAAGATTGGCAATCAAATTTATTTGATCCAGTTACCCGTAACAAGATTATTACAATTTTGTCAAAACTTGTTTCCGCCAGGATGTCTATTGAGGTATTGGTTAAGTCTAACAACATTTTTAATACCGCCGCTAGTAAGCAAAGAGCTAGGATTTATCAAGATTTGCTTGATGCTGCCAATGAACATAACAAGGAACACGAACAGTTAGTTTGGGAGATGTTCACTTGTATGAACGAGGGTACTGTTATCGGATATGAAGATTTTATGAAAGATAAACGAACAGTTAAGTTCGTAGAATCTTTTGACCCTGATACCGGCGAAGCTAAGACTAAGGAGGTTACTTATGATGCTTGGGATGATGTTTATGGTGAGATAGTTCCGATTGAGGAGTTCTTCCCTGAAACCATTTGGATTAATAGTCGTGATTTTAGAACTAAGTTAAAGAGAGCTTTCCGTGTTCGCAAGATGACGATGGATGGATTTAAAGATGTTTATGGCAGATATAAGAACGCTGATAAAGTTAAACCATCTGGATTTTATTATGATAGCGGATATTTTGTTTGGGGTCTTGATGCTGATTTAAACAGAGAACATGTCCAAGTTGTTGAATGGTATGACGTTGCTAAAGATGAAAGAAAGGTTTGGGCTAATGGCGTAAGACTGTATGATGGCCCATTGCCATGGAATCATAAGCAGTTACCTTTCTGGATTTCTATCAGTGAACCTATCCATCATCAGTTTTTGTATGGTAAGTCTTTCCCCGATAAGTTGATGGCGATGCAGGATATGAATAACGCTTTATGGAATAATATCCTAGATCAGTTATTCATTGTCTTAAATAGTCCGACATTTGTTGATGGAGATATTGATGATTTAGATGATGGTTATTTAGAACCTAATAGGATTTATAAGATGGACCCCGGCACTAAGGTTCAAAAAGGAACTTTAGGAAACTTAGACCAGACATCATTTCAAGTATTACAGCTTATTAAGCGTTCGATGGAAGAAAGTTCTGTATCAGCACAGGCACAAGGCATTTATACTGGCGGTCGCAAGACTAGATATGAGGTTGAAACATTACAAGAAAATTCATTAAATATTGCCTCATTATTCTTGCAGATGATTGAAAGTGCGATGCAACATAAAAACTTCTTACGCCTATATAATGTTTTACAATATTATTCTCAGCCTTCTGAAGCCCAGGATGGTAGCACAAGATTTAAGTTCTTAGTGATTGATAATAAGAAATTAACCAATGGTCGTGTTGGTAAAAAGTTAATTCAGATTGCACCAAGTTTAGATGGTGAAACACCAGAACAGGTTAGCCAAAAACTAAAGAAAGCAGCTAACGCTGAAATGGGTATGTCTGAAAATGCTGAATATGACCCAAGTACAGCTACCGTAGAACCATTACTTTTAACAACTGATTATTTATTAAACAAAGATGTTGAACTAGATGTTCGCGTGGTTCCTAATTCATCTATTAAAGAAACTGCCACCGCTAAAAAGAATGGTGATATTGCTTTCTATCAGATGACTAATGGCCAACCTGGGTGGAACCAAAGATTGATTAGAGAAGATTTGGCTCAGGCATTTAATAAGAGTCAGGAATATGTTGAGGAAATGCCTGAACAAGGTCAAGACCAATTAGCTGGTGAAATGGAAAAAGCTAAAGGTATTATGGGTAGAGCTGGTATGGAGGGAATGGGACCTAATAACGTTAATATGAATTTATTATGAAATGGATATTAAACTTTCTAATTAAATACTACGTTAATAAATATAGTAAAGAAGTTACTAAGTTATCGCCTGAAGAAGAACTTGACAGATACCAGTTTAAATCAGCATACGCAATATTAGATGTTTTAAAAAATAATATAACAATTCAAACGCTTAGACATTTTGAAGCTAGAACTGAACAGGAAAGATGGATGGTAAAAGGTGCGGCATTATGGTTACAGCTTATGAAAGATAGACACGCTTATGCTGTTAAATTACAAAGTGTTAAGGATGAAAAAAAGCGTTTAGAATTATGGAATAAGTTTAGGATTAATAATTAAATAAATTAGACGGACCCAAAGTTACCGTCCAATAAAAACTATGGAAAATGAAAACAAGGAGTCTAAGAATGATGCGGACAACACCGCTAACCAGAATGCTCCTACTGGTGAACAAAAGCCTGAGGAAAATAAGGAAGGTACGCCTAAAGTTCCTGAGGAAGAGAAAGTTACTCTTTCTAAAAAAGAGTTGGAAGATTTAAAAAAGCGTGCGAGCGATTTCGATCGTTCCATTGAATTGAAGAGATTAGCTAAGTTAGCAGACAAAGAAACACCAGCCGCTGGCGGTGAAGTTCAGGAGGAGATTGCTAAACTTAGAGAAGAACTTTCAAGTTTCAAAGCTCAATCTTTTAACTCAAATCTTACTGAAGCTTATCGTGAATTAGTCAAGGATAATCCTTGGGTCAATGACGATGCTAAATTCGATAAGATTAAAGAAAATTTTGCTACTGTCGGCACAGAAACAAAAGATGAGTTGCTTTCCAAGTTAAAACTTGCCGCGCAGACTTCGTTCCCACAGGAATATGAAAAGCATTTAGAGGATAAAATTAAGGCCAAGGTCTTAACCGATAAAGCTACTCTTAATTCAGGTGGAGCCGCTGGTTCTGCGGAAATTCTTCATAAAGATAATAAACCGAAAACTGACGAGGACTTACTAAAAGAAAGAATGGCAAAATTATATGCCGAACAAAGTAAGACTCGCCGTTAATTACAAATATGGATTTTAAGATTGTTAGCGGTTTACATGGTGTTCCTACCGTATTAGCGACTAAGGCTTCTGCTACTGTTATTGAAGCTGGTGACTTAGTCGCTATCGATACTGGTTTGATCATCAAGGCTACCGCCGCTTCTACTGCTATTGCTTATGCTCCTAATGGTGCTGGTAATGGCGAAACCAAAATTGAAGTTACCGTTGGTAATGATTTCGTTTTGGAAGGCACTGCTGATGCTAATTTCGCAGTTGCCAATAAGGGCGCTGAGGTTGATGTTGTTGTCGCCTCTGGCGTTCAAAAGATTGACTTAGGTGAATCTAGTACTGATGTGTTGAAGGTCGACATCAGTGAAAATGCTGGTACTGCTGGTTCTGCCTCTAATGTTAGAGTCAAAATCAACAAACCTCTTTTCTAGTTTAATCAAGTAATAATACACATAATATATGAATAGAGTTGATTATGCTTTGCAAGCTGTAAAAGGTATTAAGGAAGTTGCTAATAACGGCGTCCAAGAAGACTTAATGCAGTATCAAGACAATCGTGTCTTTGAGTTTGCAAATAGCTCTGAGGTGTTTGAAATCTTCACCTCCACCGAAAGCCTTTCCGGTGCGATTGAATTAGGCGATTCCGATACTCCTCCTTTAGTAACTTTGAATGATGGTTATTCTGTAACCGTTCAGGAAAAGCGCTTTGGTCTTGGTTATACTATTAACGAAAAGACCATGGCTCGTGATAAGGTTGATTCTACTATGCAGGTAGAAAACTTCATTGCTGAGAATACTAACCAGGTGATGAAGGAAGCTGTACATTATTTATTAACCGAAGCTTTTGAATTATTGAATGATGGCTTTACCGGTGCTAAATACTTAGCTCCAGATGGTGCTGCTATCTTCGGTTCTCATACCTGGGCTTCTGGTGGTACTTTTGATAACGGCGTAACCGCTGTTTTATCTGAGTCTGCTATCGATGATATGGAAGAATATGCTGGTGCTTTCACTGATGCAAGTGGAAAACCAATGCCAATGAACTTCGATATTATCATTGTTAAGAAAGGTTCTGCAGCTGAAAGAACTGCACGTAAATTATTTGCAGAATCTATCAGCCCAGTTGCTGTTGGTGATATTAATTTATATCAGGGTGAAAAGACTATTGTTTCTACCCCTTATATTACAAGCGCCAATAAATTGAACTGGTTTGCTCGTGATTCTCGCTACAAGAATCCGTTACGTGTTAAGATTGGCCAAATGCCTACTATGCACGAACCGATTCCCTTGGAGAACCAGGGTTACAGAGTTAATGTCACTGGCTTCTTCGCTGTTGCATGTACAAACATGCCGTATTCCTACTATGGCTCAACTGGTGCCGCTTAGTATCAGATGAATATAGGGGAGAGTTTATTCTCTCCCCTATAAGATAATATAAAAAACACCCTGAGGGTAAGCCTCTCGGACTCGGATGAAAACCGAGTTAAAAAATAATCAAAATTATGCATGGACATAAGTTTGTTTCCACTAATGGTGGATTCTCCGTATTAAACAACGGAGTAGAAACCCAAGTTATCACTCAGGCTGGCGCAATTACTGCCGATATTCAAGCTACCGCTGGTTCTATCGGAACCACTGAATTAGCTGATGGTGCAGTCACTTACGCTAAAAGAAGTTCCGTAGCTGCCGTTACCGCTACTGATGATGGTTTAACAACTGGTTTAGTTCCTGCTGGAACTACTTTTGCTACCATTACTTCAGCAGATGCAACCAAAGCTGTTACTTTACCGGCAATTTCTGCCGCTACTATTGGCCAAACTCTTGACCTTTATGTTGGTGCTAATGGTTATGAATTATTAACCCCAGCATCTTCTAACAACACTATTAGTACTGTTGATTCTGATGGTTCAAATCAGTTGGATGTCGCCGCTAACTCTTTATTGAGATTAGTTCAGGTATCAGCTACTGGTTGGTATGCTTATCAGGTAACCGCTACTACTATTACTGTTGTAGCTCCAGATAACGATTAATAATTATTAACATAATTGTTCCTATTGGATTGGCAGGTCTGACCGCTTAATCCAATAAGGTTAGACAGCAATTATTAAAAACTATGAAAATCAATTTTGATCAAGAGATTACAAAAGACGATGGCTCATCTATCGTTAGCGAAAAGAAATCTTTTAATGTCAAAAAGAATGAAGAAGGTCAATGGGTAGCCGAACCAAATGTAGATTATAAAGATAAAACTTTATTATCTGATGTTTGTCAGGGTGCATTAACTGATACATTAGCAAAGGTTTCTGTGGCCGAGACAATGAAAAGATTTAAACTTAAAAATAAAATTGCTAATGGTGGCGAGGTTGAACTTGATGAGGCTGAATTAGCAGATTTAAAAGAATTAGTAAATAATAAATATGACCTAATGATGGCAGGTAAAATCTTGTTAATGTTAGGTGAAGAATAATATGCAACAATTTTTACGCGATGGCCGTTGGTTAACTTTAGAACAAATTAAACAATATAACCAGAGCAAGTCTAAATCAGTAAAAAAGCCTTCTACTAAGAAAGCTAAGACTGAAGATAAGCCTGAAGAATAAATATGGAATTTACAAACATTAAATTAGAGCCAGTTCGTAGCGCTTCTATTTTAACTAACGCTTATGTAGCTGGCACTGTTATTGAGAACGCTGAAAAGTATAATGTAATGAGTCTTTTAATTGATTTTACTAAAGGTTCTCTTACAGATTGCCAGATTAAAGTTGAGGGTTCTATGGATGGAACTAATTATTATCAGCTTTTATCTGATAGCATTTCTGCTGGTGTTAATTCAGTTGCAGGTTTAGTTTATAAATTAACTGATAACACTGCTGGTTCAACGACTCCCTTAACAATCAATGTTAAGAAAATTAAAATTTCAGCCATTGGTACTGGAACTGTTACTGGCTCATCTTTAGCTATTAGCGCTATAATGGGTAGAATTTAAAATTTATGTTTAATAATAATAGAAGCGAAGCAATCGCACCTACTAAGGCTGACGATAAAGTTCGCGATATAAAAGAAGAATTAGCAAATCTTGGCAGCATTAAAGAAGATTTAGTGGCTGAGATTGCTTTAAAAGAAAAACTCGCTTCTGATTATAAAGACATAGATAAGAAAGTCGAAGAAGCGGAAGCAGAACTTAAAAGGTTAAATCAAGAAATAGCCAAAGCTAATCATCTTAAGTCTGACTTAGAAATAGTGGAGAATAAATTAAATGAAACAAAGGAGTTTAATGACACTATATCATTTCAGACAAAAGAACTATTAGCTAAGCATGATAAGTTATCTGCTGATATTAAGATATTAGAAGATAGTTATACACACAATAAGGTTGAATTTGATTCAGCTCTTTTAGCATATAAAAAAGAGATTGCTAAATATGAAAAATCTTTAGCTGATATTACTGAAAAAACAAAAAAAGCTTTTGAAGAACACGGTGTAATAGTTACTAAATATAAAGAAGAAATTAATGAATTAGTTAAAACTGTAAATCAATTAGAACAAGTTAAAGATGGTTGGGATAAAAAGATAGTTGAGGCTAATAGCAAATTACAGTCTTTAGAAAAAGAAATTAAAACAGCAGATAATAAGGCTATGGAATTAATTTCTAACGCTGAACTATATTGCGAAAGAATAAAGAAAGATGCTGATGAATTAGTTGCTAAGAAAAAACAAGAACTAATTGATCGTGAGGGAATATTATCTGAACGTGAATCTTGGCTTAATGAAAAAGAGCAAATATTAAAAGAAACAAAATTAGAACTTGAGAAGTTCTACGGTCGTAAAATAAATAATGTTATTATATAAATATGTGGACAGGTAACCGAGAAGAAAAAGGTAGGCCAGTAAAAATTAAAGACGAAGGTTTAACACTTGTTAATAATGTTGCCAGTATAGATTTTACTGGTGATGGAGTTTTAGGTACTGCTATTGGAGATGATGTAACGCAAACAATTCCAGGTTCTGGTTCTACAGATTGGCTTCTTAACGGAAACACACTCGGCTCTAAAAAAACAATAGGCTCAATAGATAACCAAGACTTTGGTATCATAACTA
>DAOQRR010000009.1:0-12553 GCA_035355875.1 Minisyncoccota bacterium | reverse complement strand
AATATTAAAGGTCGGACTTTTCTATTACCGCCCAACTTCGCGGTCGCGAAGTTAATTTGTAAAACCGACTTACCACCAGATTCGCGGTCGCGAAGTTGATGGTAAACCAATTTCGCCTCGCTACAAAGATTATGTAGGCCACTCCAAGAATAGCTTCCACAAAAGAGTACGCAAAATTTTTTGCCTGCCCGAATGCTAAGTATTAGCAGGCGGGTTAAAAATTTTGCTCAAAGACTCTTCGCCGTCGCTCGAGCTAGCCTCTTTTGTGGAACTATTCTTTGCGTGGCTTACTGGCCGAACGATTGAAAAAGTTGGATTTTTTTAGACTTGTGTGGCTTAATAACAATAAAGCCCTTAACATTTTATTAAAAATGTTGTATTATAAAAAACGCTAATAATTCGCCTGGGCGAATATTTTTATTTGGAGGCTAAGCTTAGTAAGTAAGAAATAAATATAATCAATAACTTTAAAATATATTATGGAAATTAGAAACCCGAAATTTTATAAAATAATCGAATGCACTATTTTATAAAAGCGGGCGAGAAGTGCTAATACAACATTTAGTAAGAAATAAATATAATCAATAACTTTAAAATATATTATGGAAATTAGAAACATTGCGATAATAGCTCACGTTGACCACGGAAAGACAACCCTGACCGATCAGATGATGAAACAGTGTGGCATGGTGGAAGAAGGGGTTACGATGGATTCAAACGCTCTAGAGTTAGAACGGGGTATTACTATTTATTCTAAAAACACTTCGGTTATATATAAAGGAACAAAAATAAACATAGTTGACACTCCCGGTCACGCTGATTTTGGCTCAGAAGTTGAACGAGTTTTGAGAGCCATTGATTCAGTTTTGTTGTTAGTTGATGCCCAAGAAGGCCCCATGCCCCAGACTCGTTTCGTCTTAAAAAAATCTTTAGAGTTAGGATTAAAACCAATCGTTGTAATAAATAAAATAGACAAACCAGCTTCTAATCCAAAAAGAGTTTTAGATGAAGTTTTTGAATTATTTTTAGAGCTTGGTGCAAACGACGAACAATTGGATTTTAAGACAGTTTATGCTATTTCTCGTGAAGGAATTGCTAAAATAAATGAAGACGATAAATCAGAAAACTTAGAACCTTTATTTGATTTGATATTAAAGGAAGTTAAAGAAGCATCTTCCGTTAGTAAAGATAATAATTTTAGGGCTCAGGTTTTTAATCTTGGCTATGATAATTTTATGGGCAGATTAGCCATTGCTAGAGTTTATTCTGGCAAGGTAAAGACGGCCTCATCTGTTTATGTGAAAAAGCCGAACGGCGAAACTAGGCAAGCTAAAATATCTAAGATTTTTACATTTGAGGGATTGAAAAGAAAAGAGGTGGAGGAAGTTACAAATGGAGACATTGCTCTTATCGCTGGTATTCCTGATATTTATATTGGTGAGACTATCACCTTAGACAAAGAAAGTAGCCCTCTGGATTCAATTAAAATAGATGAACCAACTATTTCGCTTAATTTTTTAGTCAACGACTCTCCTTTTGCTGGAAAAGAAGGTAAATATGTGACTAGCCGTCAAATCAGAGAAAGATTAGAAAAAGAATTAGAGATGAACGTTGGGCTTCGGGTAGATTTTAATCCAGAAATTAAAGATGAACACCGAGAAGGATTTTTGGTTTACGGACGGGGGGAATTACATATTGCTGTTTTGTTAGAAAATATGAGACGAGAAGGTTATGAATTACAAGTCTCTCAGCCACAAGTTATCATCAAGGAAGAAAACGGACAAAAATTAGAACCCTACGAAGAGGTGACTATTGATGTTCATAATGAATTTTCTGGAAAAGTTGTAGAAAAATTAACAGCTCGCAGGGGTTTAATAATTAATATGACAGAGAAGGAAGGCATCACTAGGATTTTAATGGAAATACCAACAAGAGGCCTGCTTGGTTATCGGGGTCAATTTATAATAGACACCAAAGGGCTTGGCATTTTATCTTCTCGTTTTATTGGTTTCAAAGAACACGCTGGTGAAATTAAAAAAAGGGAAGTTGGGTCAATGACTTCTATCGTTCCCGGAAAGGTTATTGCTTTTTCTTTGTGGACATTGCAAGAGAGAGGTATGCTTTATGTTGAACACGGCGATGCCGTTTATGAAGGTATGGTTATTGGTAATGTGACTAAGGGAGATGAATTAGCTGTTAATCCAACAAAGAGTAAACAATTGAGCAACATGAGATCTTCTGGTTCAGATGACGCTATTGTTGTTAAGCCACCCTACAAATTGAATATTGAACGAGGACTTGAAGTTATGGCCCTGGACGAATATCTAGAAATCACACCTCTTAATATCCGATTAAGGAAAAAATTATTAACCGAAAATGATAGAATTAAAGCTAAAAATATAGCCATCGGAAAAACTAAAAATTAATTTTTAAAAGAGGCCAAAATGCTTATTGACTTTATCCGAGACTAGTGATATTATGAAAATCGTAGTTTCTAATTACACTATTTATTAATGAAAAATTAAAGATATGGCAAAAACAATTTCATTTAAACCTAAACAAGTTACCAAAAAAATATTATCTGATTTACACCCCCGAGCCTATGAGATTATTGTTAATCGTTATGGCTTAACAGATGGCGGAGAGAGAAAAACACTAGAATCAATCGGTAAAAAATATGGAATTACCAGAGAAAGAGTTCGTCAAATAGAAAAAGCTGCTATCTCTTTAATTAGAAAATCTGAAAGTCTTAAAAAAGAAAAAGGAGTTTTTGAAGAATTGAAGGGACTAATTAGCTCACTAGGTGCTATTTTACCTGAAAAAGATCTTTTGGAAAGTTTATCTAGTGATAAATTAACTCAAAATTGTATTCATTTATTTTTAACGCTAGGAGAAGACTTTACTCGATATAAAGAAGATGAGAATTTTAGAGCTCACTGGAGCGTTGATAGCAAGATGACCGAAAGGGTTCATAACTCTCTTAGAAATATTTTTGAAAATTTAACTGATGAAGAATTAATAACTGAAGGAGAATTAATCTCTCGTTTCTTGGGAGAAGCAGAAGATTTATCAGATCAATATCGTAACGAGGAAATAGCTAAGAGATGGCTAAAGCTTTCTAAAAGACTAACTCGTAACCCCTTGGGAGAATGGGGCAAAGCTGGATCAGCCGGAGTTAAAACTCGCGGAATAAAAGATTACGCTTATTTAGTTATGAGAAAACATGGTTCACCAATGCACTTTAGAGAGGTGGCAAATAATATTACTGAAAATTTTGGAAAAAAGACTCACGTTGCGACTTGTCATAATGAATTGATTAAAGACCCCAGATTTGTTTTAGTTGGACGAGGTATCTATGCTTTGAAAGATTGGGGTTATAGGGGTGGTATCATCAGAGATGTTATTCGTGATTTAATCAAAAAACACGGCCCTATGTCTCGTGATGAGATAATCAAAAAGGTGATGAAAGAAAGATATTTGAAGAAAAATACCATTGTCGTCAATTTACAAAACTCTAAATACTTTAAGAAAGACGAGAATAATTTATACAACATAGTAGACTAAAACAAAACCCTCAATTGAGGGTTTTGTTCTTTTTGTCTATTAAATCTTGTGTTATAATAAAAGATATTTATATATGATTAAAGACTTTTTATCTTCAGCCACTTTTGATGTAGTTTTAGACCTAATTTTAATAATTATTGGCGTCTTAGTGGTTATTTTATTTGCTCACTTAGCTTTTTTTCTATGGGATCATTATAAAAATGAAAAGAAGGCCGTGGGTATACCTTGGACACTTTTAGAAATAGTTGTGCCTAGAGAAATCGTCAAAACTCCAGCGGCTATGGAATTAGTTTATTCAAATACCATAGCTCCCAAACTATGGTTTTCTTTAGAATTAGTTTCCATTGACGGAAGAATTCATTTTTATATCAGAACTCCAACGAGCATAAAAGATTTAATTGAGACTCAAATATATGCTCAATATCCACAAGCTAAAGTTTTTGAGGTAGAAGATTATGCTTTTAAAATTCCAGAATATACTAAAGATAGTAATTGGTATACTTGGGGTTGTGAATTTAAGAAAAAGAAAGAGGATTTCTTGCCGATTAAGACATACAAAGGTTTTGGCGAAGATATGCGAACAGGTATTAAAGAAGAATATAAAGTTGACCCCATAACACCAACAATTGAATTCATGGGTTCTTTAACCGAAGGCCAGCAAATGTGGGTTCAGATATTAGTTAGAATTAATACTAAAAAATATTACAGCGAGAAAAAGAAAAAGAAAATAGAATTTTATGATGCTGGTCAAGAGTTTTTAGACAAGATGTTTGAACCTTATCAAGCAGATGCAGAGGGAAAAATAAAAGCTCCCAAGAACCTGGAATTATCAGCTAAAGCAGTCAGTGAGCAACTTGGCCAGTTACATTTTGATTGTGGTATTAGGCTCGTTACTTTATCTGATAAAAACTTAGTTAGCGAAGATTCATTTAATAATTTAAGACGATCTTCACGATTAATATTTAGGCAATATTCTTCCTTCTTGGGTAATCAATTTGAAAGAATTAATTCTACTGAATTTGAAAATGCTTGGGCTGATCCTAACGGGACGGCTGTTCATAAAGCTAAAGCTAGGATGCTGGATTTTTACCGAATGAGAACTTTTTTCCACCCATCTTTAATTTATGACCTAAAATATCCATCAGTTCTGGCCCCCTTTTTCCCGTCTCACAAGCCAGAAGTGTTTGTTTTATCTAACGAAGAGCTGGCCACTATTTATCACTTTCCAGGTATGGTTTCTGAAACTCCTAGCTTTAAGAGAGTTGATTCTAAAATTGCTAAACCACCTTCTAATCTACCGATTTAACTCTTATGGATAGAGATACTAATGAGATTTTAATTATAAAAAGAAACAGAATCAAGAAGCCTCTTTTTTGGGTGGCTACGGTCTTTTTGTTTTTAATTATAATTTTTCAATTTTTAACTAGTGCTCCAAAGACAAGTCAAGATTTATTTATTAAAGTTAATAAAAACCAAAATCCGACATTAGTCTTTCAGGAATTAAAAAATAAGAAAGCAATAAAAAGTATTAATGTCTTAAAAACTTTTTTGAAAATAATTGATTCAAAAGGTGGTATTAAGGCTGGAAATTATCTAATTAAAAAAGATAGTCCAGCTTACCAAATAGCCAGACAGCTTAATGCCGGAACCTATAACATAAAACCAATCAAGGTCTTTATTAGAGAAGGTCTAAGTAATGAAAAAACAGCTGAAATACTTGCTACAAAAATAAATGACTTCAACCAAGAATTATTTTTAGAAAAAGCAAAGGAATATGAAGGCTATCTTTTCCCCGATACTTATTTCTTCTATTCAATAGAGGAGGAAGAAGAGATTATAAAAATAATGGTAGATAATTTTGAGAAGAAGACAAAAGACCTATCTACTTTAATAAAAAATAGCGACCGAGAAGAAAAAGATATAATAACAATGGCTTCCATTTTAGAAGGAGAAGCTAGCGGGCAAGATGATATTTATTTAATCTCGGGGATACTATGGAAAAGATTAGATAAGAATATGATGTTGCAAGTTGATGTTGACCGAAGGACTTATGAGGAAGCTGGTTTACCAGATAAACCAATTTCTAACCCCGGGTTATTATCTATTAAAGCATCTTTGTCTCCTGTTTCTTCAGATTATTACTATTATTTACATGATAAAGATGGTCAAGTTCATTTTGCTAAAAATTATGATGAACATCGTCTTTATATAGATAAATATTTAAAAAATTAAAATGGATTTAATAATAAAAGGAAATAAAGAATATGAATTACTAGATTCCGGAGAGGGAGAAAAGCTGGAGAGATTTGGAGATTTCATTACTGAGAGACCTGACCCAGAAGCTTTATGGCCTAAAAAAAATACGGTCTTATGGCAACAAGCTTCATTTTGTTTTACTAAAAACAAAGGCTGGACTAAGAAAGATAAAAAAGTTAAAGATTGGCAAGTTAAATATGCAGACCTAAATTTTATTATTAGACCAACCTCATTTAAGCATTTAGGTTTATTCCCAGAACAAATAGAAAATTGGCAGTGGATGGATAAAATAATTAGACAAAATAATAACCGACCGATTTCTGTTTTGAATCTTTTTGCTTACACTGGCGGAGCTAGCCTTGTTTGTGCTAAGGCTGGAGCCTCGGTTTGCCATTTAGATGCTTCCAAAAATGCAGTTTCGTGGGCTAAAGAAAATGCCGAAATATCAGGCTTAAAAGATAAACCAATAAGGTGGATTGTGGACGATGTCTTAGCTTTCCTGAAAAGAGAGATTAAGCGAGGTAAAAAATATGATGCTATTATAATGGATCCTCCAGCTTTTGGTCATGGACCTAAAGATGAGCTTTGGAAAATAGAAGAAGATTTTTTAGATTTAATGAATCTGTCTAAAAAATTATTATCTTCCGAACCATTGTTTTTTTTAATCAATGGTTATACCGCCGGCTACTCAGCAACTGTTTATGAAAATAATTTAAAAGAAATATTTAATAATGGAAAAATAGAAAAAGGGGAGTTATTGATAGCAGAAAAAGAAACGGGTAGATTATTACCAGCTGGTATTTATGCGCGTTGGCAAAAAGATGTTTAATAGGAATAAAAATAAGAAAGTTTTTGTTGGAGTTTCTGGTGGAGTTGATTCAGCTGTAGCTTTAGCTCGTCTAAAAAAAGAAGGATATCGGGTCTTTGGTGTTTTTATTAAGACATGGTCTCCTGATTTTATAAATTGCTCTTGGCCAGAAGAAAGAAGGGAAGCTATTAGAGTTTGCGCTAGTCTAGATGTTCCTTTTTTGGATTGTGATGCAGAGAAAGAATACGAGAAAGAGGTAGCTTCTTATATGATAAAAGAATACAGCGAGGGACGAACACCTAATCCTGATGTAATGTGTAACCGACAAATAAAATTTGGTGTTTTTTGGAAATTTGCTAAAGAAAGAGGAGCAGATTTTATTGCTACCGGACATTATGCAAAAAAAGTAAAACAAAAAGATGGTTCTTTTGACCTTTTAATTGGTAGAGATGAAAATAAAGATCAGATTTATTTTCTATGGATGCTCAATCAAGATGATTTAGCACACTCTCTTTTTCCAATTGGTGATTTAACAAAAAAGAAAGTTAGAAAAATAGCTAAAAGATATAATTTACCCAATGCTGATAAAAAGGATAGTCAAGGTGTTTGTTTTCTTGGGCCTCTTGATATTAAGAAATTTTTAGCACACTACATCAATCAAAAAGAGGGACAAGTACTTAATGAAAAGGGTCAAGTTATCGGTTACCACAATGGAGCAGTCTTCTTTACCTTAGGAGAAAGGCATGGATTTGTAACTAATCCTTCTTATGATAATAAAAAACCACTATATGTTATTGCTAAAGATATAGAAAATAATACGATTATTGTTTCGGAGAATAAAATTATTAAAGACAAAGATGACGCTAAATTAATTAAGTTAACAAGTTGTAATTGGATAAATAAATTACCAAAAATTAACCAAAAATATAAAGCGCAAATAAGATATCATGGAGAGTTATATGACTGTCTTTTAAGACAATTAGAAAAAGAAGAAATAATATTAGAATTAGATAATTTTGTTTTAGCGGACAAAGGGCAATCCGTCGTTCTTTACGATAAAGATATTTGTTTAGGAGGAGGTGTTATTATTTAAAAAATTTGCTAAAATTATATTATGAATTATTTTATAGATTTACCAATTTTAGATATTATTATCAAATTTTTAGTAGCTTTAGTTTTAGGTTTGTCTTTGGGGGTAGAGAGAGTTTGGGCTGGTAAGACAGCTGGCATGAGAACATATGCTCTTGTTTCTATGGGCTCAGCTTTATTTATAGCTATTTCTACCGAGATAGTTAATATATATTCTGCTGTTGGTGGTATAGATCCAACAAGAATTGCCTCTCAGGTCATTGTTGGAGTTGGGTTTTTGGGGACTGGACTTATTTTTACCAAGGGGACTAAACTAATGGGGCTTACAACAGCCACCGGTCTTTGGGTGGCAGCTGGTATTGGAATTGCTGTAGGTTTTGGCTTGTATGCCATGGCTTTAATTGCCACGGTTTTAACTTTGTTTACTTTTACTGTCTTATGGTTTTTAGAGCAAAAAGTAAAGCTTTTAAAGAAAGCTCAAGCTGAGAAAGAGATGTCAGATGAAGATTTAGATGAGGATGATAATCTATTATAAAAATGAACTCAAGTGAACTTAGAAAAAAATACTTAACTTTTTTTGAAAAAAGGGAACACAAGATAATTCCTTCGGCTTCATTGGTTCCGGAAAATGACCCTTCTGTTCTTTTTAATACTGCCGGCATGCAACCCCTAGTCCCTTATCTTCTTGGGCAAAAACACCCAATGGGAAAACGGTTAGTGAATGCACAGAAGTGTCTTAGAACGGGAGATATAAGGGAGGTTGGAGATAATCGTCACTTAACCTTTTTTGAAATGCTTGGTAATTGGTCACTCGGAGATTATTTCAAAGAAGAATCAATTAAATTAAGTTATTTATTTTTAACTGACAAGGAAGAAGGTCTTGGTCTAGACAAAGAAAGAATATATGTAACGGTTTTTGAAGGAGACTCTAATGCCCCATTAGATCAAAAAGCTTTTGATATCTGGTCTTCGTATATAGATAAAAATAGAATTTATTTTTTACCAGCTCGGAACAATTGGTGGAGTGCTGGTGATAATGGACCTTGTGGCCCTGACACTGAAATATTTTACGATTTAACAGAAGCGGGTCTTGGCGATTTAGACAAAGATAAGTTTCTAGAAGCAGATGCTAGTGGGCAGGTCGTTGAGATTTGGAATAATGTTTTTATGGAATATGAGAAGAAAGATGGAGTGGTTGTCGGTCAATTAGAAAATCGTTCCGTTGATACTGGGATGGGATTAGAAAGAATTGTTATGGTTACCGAAAAAGTTGATAATGTATTTGAAACAGATGTTCTTAAATCCATCATCAATAAAATTAAAGATAACTCTAAAAAAGAAGATATTAAAATAGAGAGAATAATTGCTGACCACTTAAGGGCATCTGTCTTTATTATCGCAGATGGAGTTTTACCATCTAATACTGGTCGGGGTTATGTCTTGCGAAGACTTTTGCGTAGAATAATTAGACTATCTGATAAAATTTTATTTGATAATAAAGGGTTAACAGAAGTCATTAATGAAATTATAGATAATTATAAACAGATTTACCCTGAAATTTTAGAAAATAAAGAAATAATAGAAAAAGAAATAAAAGATGAAGAATTAAGGTTTAGACAAACACTAGAAAAAGGATTGAAAGAATTTGAAAAAGGAGCTAGCCCGTTTGTCTTATATACGACTTATGGATTTCCAATAGAGCTAACCGAAGAATTAGCTTCTGAAAAAGGACAAGTTATTGACCGAGAAGAGTTTGAAGAAAAAGTTAAAGAGCATCAGGAATTATCAAGGACAGCAGGAGCCGGTATGTTTAAGGGTGGTTTGGCTAATTCAAGTGAACGGATTGTTAGACTACACACTGCTCATCACTTGCTCTTAGCTGGGTTGCAAGAAATTGTTGATAGAAAAATAAAACAGCGTGGTAGCAATATTACCGAAGAAAGACTCCGAATAGATTTTATGTTTGATCGTAAATTAACCGAAGAAGAAAAACAAAAAGTTGAAGATTGGGTTAATGATAAGATAAATCGCTCACTGCCCGTCATAAGAAAAGAAATGCCCAAAGAAGAAGCCAGTCTTATTGGAGCAGAAATGGAGTTTGGTTCTAAATATCCAGATATCGTTTCTGTCTATATGGTAGAAGACGAAGAGGGTAACTTCATATCTAAAGAATTTTGTGGTGGTCCACATGTAAAAAACACCAAAGAAATAGGTTTATTTAAGATATTGAAAGAAGAAGCTAGCTCTGCTGGAGTTAGGAGAATAAAAGCTACTATAATTTAGTTTGTTTTTTAGCTGAGTGTAGTATAATAAAAAGATATGAGGTCATTATTTTCTTCTATAAAAAAAGAGCGCCTAGTGGCTGTTTTTGATATTGGATCTGGTAGTGTCGGGGGGGCGATAGTCAAAGTGCCAGAAGCAAGCCAGATAAATAAAAAAAGACCAGAAATTATAGCCGAAACTCGTTTTGATATTAAAAGTAAAAATGATTTTAAAATTGATTTTGAGTCTTTTACTAAAGATATGCTTAATGCTTTAGGTAAAACGGCTCGTTCTCTATTTGATTTAAAGGTTGGAGCTCCAGAAGAAATATTTTGCATGCTAGCCTCTCCATGGTATGACTCTGAGATTAAAACAATTAAAGAATCCAACCTTAAAAAAATAACAATAGATAATAATTTAATAAACAGATTAACCAAAAAAGAGACAGAAGTAATCAACAAAGAATATAATTATAGATTTCCTTTAGTTAAAGACAGAAGACTGGTTATAGAACAATATGTTTCTTCTTTCGTTTTGGACGGAGTCTTGACATCTAGTCCTTTTAATAAAAAAGCTCGGAATATAGAAATGAATTTGGTTGTTTCTGTTTCTCCTAAGGTATTAATTGAGCAAATTAAAGAAGTTATTAAAAAAAGTTTTTCAACCGAAAGAATAGATTTTATGTCTTTCGCTTCAGCTTCTTATCTTGCAATTAGAGATAGTTTTGAGGTTAATAAGGATACCTATTTCTTAATAGACATAGCGGGCCAGACAACAGATTTAGTTGCTGTTGAAAAGGGTTTTATTAAAGCCTTTAGATCTTTTCCTTTTGGTAGTAATAATTTATATAGATATCTGGCCAACAAATTTAATTTAGACTGGCGGGAGGCAAGAAATCTTTTTAAGCTATATTTGGGGGGTAATTTATCTCTAGCGATGCACAAAAAGACATATAACGAAGTAACCTTTTTAGAACAGACTTGGAGTAGAAAACTAGACCAAGAAATAGATAAGATTAAAGAAGAGGGTATTAAGACTTCTAAAAATTTCTTCCTAACAGCTGATCGTGATGTTAAGGAATTGTTTACTGGTATTATTTACTGGGCTGAGCGAGATGAAACTCTAATGAATGAAAATAAAGGAGTTAATATTATCGCCTTAGACGGACCTCTGTTTTTGCATAATTATTATGATAAAAAATGTCGTTTTGATCCCTTTTTAGCCATAGCGACGCTAGCTTTAACTAAAGAAAAAATCAAAACTTATGACTAAGATTAAACTAGAAGATATTAAAATAAAAAAGAAAGAGGATGCCCCTAACTTTTTTTTAGACAATAGAGAAGAAGATTTAAAACGAAAAGAACCAGAAGAGAAAGAACTCAAAAAAGATAAACCAAATAAGAAGATAAAAATTAATCAGTATAAGATAGATAGGAGCCCTATTTTTTCAAGCAATGTTCCAGTCAGGAAACCTCTCGTTATTTGTCTTTATGCCAGTATCTTATTACTAGCTTTCTTTTGGGGTAGCAATTTTTTTGAACAAGCCAATATTGATTTAGTTGTAAAAAGACAGGCAATAAATTATTTAGATGATGTTTTTAATTTAAGTCGAAGTAAAGATGATTATGAAATAATGATAAATACTGAAGTCTATAAAGAGACAATTGGTCTATCACAGACAGAAAAAGTCTCTTCTAAGTCAACTGGTCAGATTAAACTATATAATCTTTACAGCACAGCCCCAATAAAATTAAATGCCGGTTCTTTTTTGAAGGACGATCGTGGTTACCCTTATATCATAAAAAAGGATGTTTCTATCCCGGGTTTTACCTCTATTGATGATGTTGTTACGGCGGGGCAAGCAGAAGTTCCTATTGAAGCCTTCTTAGCTGGCGAGGTTTATGATGGCGATCCTTCTTTGTTTACCGTAGATGCTTTTGAGGGAACAAGTAAATTTGAAAAAGTCTATGGTAAGATAGAGGGTCTTTTGTCTGGGGGAAAAGAGGGGACTATTTATAGCTTAAATGAGGCTGATAAATTAGTCCTAGATGATATTATTGAAACAAAAATTAAAGACAACCTGATTAAACAAGTTGAATCTTTAATCCCAGAAGGTTATCTTTTCTATCCCAAACTAACTAATTTCTCTTATTTCTTGGACGGAGAAATCTCTTCAGATGAACCAGCTACAAGTGTAAGTATTGAAGCTACTCTCCGGGCAGTCTTATTGAGAGAAGAAAATCTAACTAAAAATATAATTACTAGGTCAATAGATAAATTAGAAGAGGGAGAAGAAAAAGAGATTATTCTTAATGATCTTAAAAACCTTAATATCACTTTTTCAGATAAAGATTTTAAAATAACTAAAGATGTGGACAAGGTTAAGCTGGAAGTGACCGGAGACTTGGAGGCTGTTTGGCAACCTGACAAAGATATACTAAAAGATAAATTAAGAGGAATTAAGAAAGAAGATTGTCTCGGTGTCTTTAGCGCTGATCGGGGTATAGAAAAAGCTAGAGTCAAGATATATCCTCCTTGGAAAAAATATATCCCTACAAATAAGACTAAAATTAA